>DASSUY010000173.1:0-4709 GCA_035706525.1 Steroidobacteraceae bacterium | reverse complement strand
GGTCCCGGCCGGCGGACGGTCCATGCGCCGGAAGGTGACCGGGCGATGGATGCCGCCGGAGCCGATCGTCGCGTAGGCCTGCGCGAGCTGCAGCGGCGTGACCGAGAGGCCGTAACCGTACGCCATCGTCGCGACGTTGATCGGCTTCCAGTTCGCGGGGCTGGAGAGGAGTCCCGCGGACTCGCCCGGGAAGCCGCTCTCGCTGACGCGGCCGAAGCCGAGGCTGCGCAGCGTGTCGTAGATCTCGCCGCGGTCGAGGCTGAGCGCGATCTTCGCCATGGCGACGTTGCTCGACTTCGCGAGCACCTGCCTGAGGTCGATCGTGCCGAGGTCGTGGTGGTCGCGGATCGTGTTCGCGCCGACCTTGAACGGCATCGCGACGACGGTGCTGTCCGTCCGGTAGCGGCCCGAGTCGAGCGCGGCGGCCATCACGAACGGCTTGATGCTCGAGCCGGGCTCGAAGATGTCGGTGACCGCGCGGTTGCGGAAGCGCGAGACGTCGAACTGCGTGCGGTCGTTCGGGTTGAACGAGGGCTGGTTGACCATCGCGAGCACTTCGCCGGTCGCGATGTCGATGACGATGACGGTGCCCGCGCGCGCGTGGAAGTCGCGCATCGCGGCCTTCAGCTCGCGGTAGGCCAGGTACTGGACGCGGAGGTCGATGCTCGTCACGAAGTCGGCGCCCTCCGCCGGCGCGCGCATGACCTCGACCTCCTGGATGACCTGCCCGCGGCCGTCCTGGATCACGCGCTTCTGCCCGTCCTTGCCGGCGAGCGAGTTGTTGAACGCGAGCTCGAGCCCCTCCTGGCCCTCCTCGTCGAGGTTCGTGAACCCGAGCAGGTGCGAGGTGACCTCGCCGTTCGGGTAGAAGCGCTTGTACTCGCGCTGCAGCGCGACGCCCGGAATGCCGAGCTCACGCACGCGTTTCGCCTTGTCGGGGTTGACGTGGCGCTCGACGTAGAGGAACTCGCGGTCGAGGTTGCTGGTGACGCGCTGCTCCAGCCACTGGCGGTTGAGCTTGAGCTCGGCCGCGAGCTTCGCGATGCCGTCGGGCGACTCGGCGAACACCGGGGGGTTGACCCAGACGGAGTCGACCGGGGAGCTGACCGCGAGCGGCTCGTTGTACCGGTCGAGGATCGTGCCGCGGTGCGCGAGCATGCGCGCGGTCCGCGCGTGGCGCATGTCCGCCTGGCGCGAGATGAACTGCTGGTCGAACACCTGCAGCTGGACGGCGCGCGCGAGGAGCCCGGCCGCCATCAGGCCGAGCATCGCGGTCATGATGCGCGCGCGCAGGCGGAACTGGGGCGCGTCGAACTCGATCTCGCCGTCGCGGCGCCTCATCGGGCGACGATCCGGACTTCGTCGGGCCGGGCGAAGGTCATGCGCCCGCGCTTCGCGGCGACCTGCTCGACGAAGACGGGGTTTGACCAGAAGCTCTGCTCGATCTGCTGCCGGCCCCAGGCGATGTTGAGGTCGTCGCGCTCGTCCGAGAGCTGCTCCAGCTGCACGAAGAGCGCGCGGGCCTCGCCGCGCGCGCGGACGACCGCGACGGCCGAGGCGAGCACCGCGAGCCAGAGCGCCGCGATCGCCGGCAGCATCCAGCGCCGGTTCAAGCGGCGAGCCTCTCGGCCACGCGCATCACGGCGCTCCGGGCGCGCGGGTTGCTCGCGACCTCCGCCTCGTCGGCGAAAACGGCGCGGCCGACGAGCCGGAGCCTCGGGCGCGCCGACGGCGGGATCACCGGAAGCCCCGCCCAGGCGGGATCCTCCCGCGTCCCGTCGCGCATGAAGCGCTTGACGATGCGGTCCTCCAGCGAGTGGAAGCTGATGACGACGAGGCGGCCGCGCGGCGCGAGCGCGGCGACCGCCTGCGGCAGCGCGCGCTCGAGCTCGCCGAGCTCGTCGTTGACGTGGATGCGGAGCGCCTGGAACGTGCGGGTCGCCGGGTGCCGCCCCGGCTCGCGGCCCGGGACGGCGGCGGCGACGATGTCGGCCAGGCGGCCCGTCGTGTTTACCGGGGCGGTGGCGCGGGCCGCGACGATCGCGCGCGCGATGCGCTTCGCGTGGCGCTCCTCGCCGAGCCGCGCGATGACCCCGGCGATCTCGCGCTCGTCGGCGCGCGCGAGGAAGGCCGCGGCGCTCTCGCCGGAATCCGGGTCCATGCGCATGTCGAGCGGCCCGTCGCGCATGAAGCTGAAGCCGCGGCGCGCCTCGTCGAGCTGCGGGGAGGAAACGCCGAGGTCGAACAGGATCCCGTCGGCGCTCGCGGGCGGGACGTGAGAACCGAGCTCCGAGAATCGCGCCCGCACGAAGCTCGCACGGGGGTCCGCGTCGAACAGCACCGCCGCCGCCGCGGCGGCCTCGGGATCGCGATCGATCGCCAACAACCTGCCCTCTTCACCGAGCCGGCCGAGGATCTCCCCGGCGTGACCACCGCGACCGAACGTCGCATCCACGTAGCGTCCGTCGGGCCGGATCGCGAGCGCCTCGATCGCCGCGTTCCGCAGCACCGGCGCGTGTTCCCCGCCGCGCGGTCCTTCCACGGGCACGCCGTTGGGCGCGCCGATCACAGCGAGATCGATGCCAGCTCCGCCGGCAGCGACGTCGGGAATTCCTCCTTCAGCCACTGCTCGCGGCGCTCGTTCCAGCGCTGCTCGTCCCAAAGCTCGAAGCGGCTCCCCTGCCCGATCAGCATCGCGTTGCGTTCGAGGTGCGCGAACCCGCGCAGCGCCGGCGGCACGAGCAGCCGGCCGTGTCCGTCGAGGTCGACGTCGGTCGCGTGGCCGACGAGCAGTTCCTGCAGGCGGCGCACGTGCTCGTTCAGGGTCGGAAGCCGCATCAGCTTTTCCTGGATGACTTCCCAGTCAGCGAGCGGGTAGATCAGGAGGCACTGGTCGCGGTCGATCGTCACGACGAGGCGGGTGTCGCCCCGCTCGACGAGCCGTTCCCGGTACCGGGTCGGAATGACCATCCGGCCCTTGGCATCCAGGGTGACTTTTGTTGCACCGCGAAACACGAGATAAAACGGGCCGTTGGCCCATTCCCCCCCACTTTCTCCCACTGGCTGCCACTATAGGCAGGGTCTCTGGAGGGGTCAACGCTTTTCGAAGAAAAATTTTGTGACGTATCAGTCACTTAGCGCCGAAGGCGCTGGCCCATCCTGGCGCGCAGGAGGGTCACTTAAATCAGCGGGTTACGTGCGGTTCCTGCAGCGGTTTGTCAGAAAACCACTGTTTATTTGATCAGCGGACAGGAAAAGTGGGAGTCGGCCGATAAGCCGGGTTCTGTCGGGGGCAATCATTCCTCTGGGATGCGCGTCGCCGCGCACCTCGAGCGGCCTACCCGGAAGCACGCGCTGGCCGCGCGCCGCGACTTTCGCCGCCTGCTTCCCTATTTGGCCTTGCTCCCGGCGGGGTTTGCCTTGCCGTCGCCGTTGCCGTCGACGCGGTGCGCTCTTACCGCACCATTTCAACCTTGCCGTCGCGCTTTCGCGCGCTTGGGCGGTATGTTTTCTGTTGCACTTTCCGTGGGCTCACGCCCCCCAGGCGTTACCTGGCGCCGTGCCATGCGGAGCCCGGACTTTCCTCCACGCCCTCGCGGACGCAGCGATTGCCTGGCCGACTCCCGCTGCCACCATAGTGGCTCGCGGGACCTGCCTCAAGTCGGCGCCGAGTCCGACTCCCGCGACAGCGCAAGGGCGCGGGCGTAGGCATCGCCGCGGCGCAGGCCCGTGAGGCTCGCCGCGGCGGCGGCCGCGGCCGAAGGCGGCAGGTGGCGCAGCAGGATCGCGAGCGTCTCGTCGAGCCGCGCCGCCGATGGCTCCGCTTCCGGCGCGCCCTCCACCACCACGACGCTCTCGCCGCGCGCGAGCGCGGGATCCGACTGCGCGCGCTCCGCGAGCTCGCCGAGACGGCCCCGGTAGAACGTCTCGAAGCGCTTCGTGATCTCGCGCGCGACGCAGGCGCGGCGCGCAGGGCCCAGCGCCGTCGCGAGGTCCGCGAGGCATTCCGCGATCCGATGCGGCGCCTCGAACAGCACGAGCGTGCGCGGCTCCGCGGCAAGCTCCGCGAGGCGGCGCCGGCGCGCCGCGGCGCGCGCCGGCAGGAAGCCCTCGAAGCAGAACCGGTCGCAGGGCAGGCCCGACGCGGAAAGCGCCGCGATCACGGCCGAGGGTCCGGGCACGGGCACGACGTCGATGCCGGCCTCGGCCGCGGCCGAGACCAGCAGGTAGCCGGGGTCGCTGACGAGCGGGGTCCCCGCATCCGAGATCAGCGCGATGCGCTCGCCGGCGCGCAGCCGCGCGAGGATCTCCGCGACACGCGCCCGCTCGTTGTGCTCGTGCAGCGAGACCAGGGGCCGCTCGATGCCGAGCTCGCGCAGCAGCCGGCCGCTGTGGCGCGTGTCCTCGGCCGCGACCGCGCTCGCACCCGCGAGAATCTCGCGCGCTCGCGCGGAAATGTCGCCGATGTTGCCGATCGGCGTCGCAACCACGTAGAGCACGCCCGGCGCAGCCACTATAAGATGTCCTCACCGACCGCAGCGGGCGGCCGGCTGATCCTCGCCAAGGGCCGTCGCCGATGCAAGCGAAACTCCGGATCGCAGGAACCGCCGCCGCCCTCCTGGCCTGCGCGCTCCTCGCCGCCTGCTCGCTGACGGGCACGGCTGCGGGCGGCGGGCCGGGCGGCGACGCCGCGCGGGCCGAGCGCCTCG
>DASSUY010000172.1:0-2819 GCA_035706525.1 Steroidobacteraceae bacterium | reverse complement strand
GAGATAGATGCGACCCCGTGGACTTTCCAGCTCGTCACCGGATAGCTGGTAGGTGGGACACGTGGCGAGGCAGAAACCACAGTGGACGCAGCTGCCGATGATGGACCGCGCTTCCCGGCCCTCAGGGATGTGCTGGAGTTCTTCGGAAAGACGCGTGCGCATGCGGTCAGAGCCCTGCGATCAACCGGCCGAAGTTGAAGATGCCTGCCGGGTCGAATTCGGCTTTCAGGGCCGCGTTGATGCGCATCAACACCGGCGGCAGCGGCGCGAAGACGCCTTGGTCGGGGCTCCCGCCGCGAAACAGCGTGGCAATGCCGCCGAGTTCCGCGGCGCGCCTTCGCACCTCGGCCGCCGGCAGGCCGGTCCGCAGCCAACGTACGCTGCCTGCCCCCTCGATCAGCTCGGATGCGCCGAGCGATACCGGTCGGGCGTTGGACGGCACTGACAGGCGCCACACTGGCGCATCGCCCGCGAAGAATTCCGAACGCTGCTCGCGAAGCGCGGACCAGAATCCGTCGCCGTCGGCCAAAGCTTCACCACCGAACTTCTTGCGCACCGCGACGACCGCCGCGCGCGCACCCGAGAGGCGCACCGTCAATCGGCCGGCTTCCGAGGCAGCGGCCGAAAAACAGGCCGTTTCGCGCCCCCAGGCGTTCATCCGTTCGAGCGCGGCCACCTCATCGAGCTCGAACTGCAGCGTGATTTCGCAGATCGGCTTTGGGACGACCCTGAGGCTCAGTTCGATGATTACGCCGAGGATGCCGAGCGAACCCGCAAGTGCGCGCGCGAGGTCGTAGCCAGCGACGTTCTTGATGACGGTGCCCCCGAAACGCAGGAGCCGTCCGCGGCCGTCGAGGAGTTGCGCACCCAGCACGAAATCACGGATTGCGCCGCGGCCGGGGCCGGGGCACGTGGCACGCGGCCCTGCGAGGCCCGCCGCCACGCAACCGCCGATCGTGGCGCCGGACCCGAAGTGGGGCGGCTCGAAGCCCAGCATCTGCCCCCGCGCGGCCAGCAAGGATTCGACTTCCGCGAGCGGAGTGCCGCCGCGCGCGGTAAGGACGAGTTCGGCCGGGTCGAAGTCGACCACGCCGCACAGCGGCCTCGGATCGAGGCGCTCGCCGTTTGAGGGGTTCCCGTAGAAATCCTTCGTGCCGCCCGCCCGTATGCACAGTCGCCGGCGGTCCGCTGCCGCGAAGCGGACGGTCTCTGCCAGCTGCGCGATCCGGTCCTGCATTCAGAAACGTGGCAGATCCGGGAACGGTCGCCGACCTTGCCGGACGACCGGCCGACCCTGCTCGGCGCAGCGTCTGAGGCTCGGGACGACCTTGCCGGGATTTAGGCGACCGCTCGGATCAAAAGCGTGCTTCACGCCGAGGAATGCGTCGAGTTCCGGGCGCTCGAACTGTAGGCACATCTGGTCGAGCTTTTCGACGCCGACTCCGTGCTCTCCCGTGACGGTGCCGCCGAGGCGCACGCACTCCTCCAGGATCGCAGCCCCGAATGCCTGGGCTCGCCGAGCCGAATCGGGATCCCCGTCGTCGAACATGATGAGCGGGTGCAGGTTGCCGTCACCGGCATGAAAGACGTTGGGGCAGCGCAGGCCGAACCGGCTTTCGAGCGATTGTATGTAGGTCAGCATGGCGCCGAGGTGCCGACGGGGAATCGTGCCGTCCATGCAGTAATACGCGGGCGCTGCCCTGCCGGCTGCCGGGAAGGCGCTCTTCCTGCCCGCCCAGAATCGTTGGCGTTCCGCTTCGCTCACGGAAACGCGGATGCGCGTCGCATGCGAGGCCTGCAACGACGCGGTCATTCGCGCGATCTCTTCCTCCACTTCTTCCGCGGTGCCATCCGATTCGCACAACAGCACCGCGGCCGCGTCCTGATCGTATCCGGCGCATGCGAAGGGCTCGACGAGGCGTATCGCGGCCTGGTCCATCATCTCGAGGCCGGCCGGAATGATGCCGCCGGCGATCAACGAGGCGACCGCTTCGCCCGCCGCAGCGATGGATGCAAAGCTCGCCATGATGCAGCGTGCGACCTGCGGCGCCGGCAACAGCCGCACTGTCACCTCGGTAACTACCATCAGCATGCCCTCGGAACCCACTACCAGCGGCAGCAGGTCGAGCCCCGGCGGGTCCGCCCCGTCCGTGCCCACTTCGAGCGACTCGCCGTCGCTCGTGAATCCGCGGACCCGCAGCACGTTCTGCAGCGTCATGCCGTATTTCAGGCAGTGCACGCCCCCGGAATTCTCCGCCACGTTGCCGCCGATGGTGCATGCGACCTGGCTGGACGGGTCAGGCGCGTAGAACAGCCCGTGGGAGCGGGCCGCTTCGGAGATCGCGAGATTGGTGACCCCGGTCTGCACGGTGGCGGTACGCGCCGCGGGATCCACCGAGACAATGCGGTTGAGCCTGGCGAGCGAAAGCAGCAGGCCGTCCTGGCGCGGCAGGGCTCCGCCGGAAAGACCCGTTCCGGCACCTCGCGGTACGACGGGCACCTCCCGCCTGGCGCAGAGTCGCAGGATTTCGGATACCTGGGATTCATGTTCGGGCAGCGCGACTACCGCGGGACTCTCGCGATAAAGGGTCAAGCCGTCACATTCATAGGGTGTCGTGGCCTCGGGCTCGGTGAGGATAGCCGCATCGGGGAGGACCTGCCGGAGGTCGTGCAGGAGTTCCCGCCAACGATCATGCGCGAGCGGGTGACCGGCGGCAGCGCGCGTCAAACCTTCTCCTTGTCCGCCGATAGTGCCGCCGTCCCGAAGAGGCTGAGCCCACCGTCCATCACGATCGTCGTCCCTGTGGTGTGGCGATTGG
>DASSUY010000171.1:0-18761 GCA_035706525.1 Steroidobacteraceae bacterium | reverse complement strand
AGATCGTCTGCGGCGAGATCGCGATGTCGATCGGGCCGCCCTCCATCAGCTCGGCGTAGGCGGGCCTGTTGATCAGCGCCATGACGCGCCGCGCGCCGAGCCTCTTCGCGAGCATCGCCGAGAGGATGTTCGCCTCCTCGGCGTTCGTGACGGCGACGAAGACGTCGGCGTCGTCGATGTTCTCCTCCAGCAGCAGGTTCTCGTCCGCCGCGTCGCCCGCCAGCACGAGCGTGTTGCGCAGCGTCTCGGCCGCGCGCCGCGCGCGGTCGGGGTTGCGCTCGATCAGCTTCACCTGCATGCGCTCCTCGAGCGCCTTCGCGAGGCGGAAGCCGATGTTGCCCGCGCCCGCGACCACGACGCGCTTCACGCGCGCCTCGACCGAGGTGAACTCGGTCATGACCGCGCGCATGTCCTCGCGCGCGGCGACGAAGAACACCTCGTCGTGCTCCTCGATGACGGTGGATCCCTCGGGCGTGACGCTGCGGCCGCCGCGGTAGATCGCCGCGACGCGCACCTCGGCGTCGGGGATGTGGGCGCGCAGCTCGTGCAGCTGGTGCCCGACGAGCTTGCCGCCCCGGAGCGCGCGCATGCCGACGAGCAGGACGCGGCCTTCCGCGAACTCGAGCACCTGCAGCGCGCCCGGATAGCGGATCAGCCGCTCGACGTAGTCGGTGACGAGCTGCTCCGGGCTGATCGCGAGGTCGACGGGGATCGCGTTCTCGCCGAACAGCTCCGGCCGGCCGTAGTAGTCGCCGGAGCGGATCCGCGCGATCTTCGTCGGCGTGCGGAACAGCGTCCACGCGATCTGGCAGGCGACCATGTTGACCTCGTCGCTCGAGGTCAGGGCGACCAGGAGGTCCGCGCCCTTGCTGCCCGCGGCGAGCAGCGTCGAGGGATGGGCCGCATTCCCGGACACCGTGCTGATGTCCAGGCGGTCCTGCAGCTCGCGCAGGACCTCGTCGCGCGTGTCGACGACGGTGACGTCGTTCGCCTGCTCGCGCGCCAGCTGCTGAGCGGCGGAGCTACCGACCTGGCCCGCTCCCAGAATGATGATTTTCACTCGATTTCCCCGGGCGTCGGTCGCGGATTCTAGCTCACGCAGCCGTTGGCCGGCCGTCCGTCGCGGGACCCGGATGCGGGGCTTGGCGTACGGGCATGACTCGGTCGATCATGCCGCGTCAGGAGATCTGCTCGAGGCGGGCGAGCTCGAACATGAGCGTCTTGAGGCCGACGGTCTCGAAGTTCACCTGCACCTGCCGCGTGTCGCCCTGGCCCTCGAAGCGCAGGATCGTCCCCTCGCCGAACTTCGCGTGGCGGACGCGGGTGCCGAGCCGCATCGGCAGCTCCTCGCCCGCGACCGGCAGGGCGCGCGAGCGGCGGCGCGCCGCCTCGCCGGGATGCGGGGCGGCGAGCGCGATGCGCTCGGAGGCGTACAGCGGCCGGCTCACGGAGATGCGCGGGCGGACGTCCTCGACGGCCTCGGCCGGGAGCTCGGACAGGAAGCGCGAGGGGTCCCTGTAGGACGTCCGGCCGAAGATGCGCCGGCTCTCGGCGTGCGTGAGGTAGAGCCGCTGCATCGCGCGCGTCAGGCCGACGTAGCACAGGCGCCGCTCCTCGGGCAGGCGGTCGGGGTCGAACGCGGAGCGCTCGGAGGGGAAGAGCCCTTCCTCGAGGCCGACGAGGAACACCGTCGGGAACTCGAGGCCCTTGGCGGAGTGCAGCGTCATGAGCTGCACGCAGTCGAGCCCCGTCGCGGCCTGGGTCTCGCCGGACTCGAGCGTCGCGTGCGCGAGGAAGGACGCGAGCGGCGAGAGGCCGTCGTCGGCGTCGGGCGCGAAGGCCTCCGCCGCGTTCACGAGCTCGTCGAGGTTCTCGACCCGCGCCTCGCCCTTGTTGTCCTTCTCCTTCGCGTGGTGGTCACGGAGCCCCGATCGCTCGATGACGTGCTTGACCTGCTCGGCGAGCGGCAGCTCCGCGACCTCGACGGAGAGACGGTCGATCAGCGCGTGGAAGCCGCGGAGCGCATTGGCCGCGCGCGCCGGCAGGGCGTCGAGGAGGGCGAGGCCCGCCTGCCAGAGGCTGCGGTTGCGGTCGCGCGCGTCGTTGCGCAGCTGCTCGAGCGTCGCCCCGCCGATGCCGCGGGCCGGCAGGTTGACGACGCGCTCGAAGGCGATGTCGTCGTCGCGGGACTGGACGATCCGGAGGTACGCGAGCGCGTCCTTGATCTCCGCGCGCTCGAAGAACCGCAGGCCGCCGTAGACGCGGTACGGGATGCGCGCCGCCATCAGCGCCTCCTCGAACGTGCGCGACTGCGCGTTCGAGCGGTAGAGGACGGCCGCCGCCGACAGCGGCAGGCCGCGGCGCTCGTGCTCGCGGATCCGGTCGATGACGAAGTCCGCCTCGTCGCGCTCGTTGAAGGCCGCGTACACGCGGATCGGCTCGCCGCCCTGGGTCGCGGTCCAGAGCTCCTTGCCCATGCGGTCGGTGTTCCTGGCGATGACGGCGTTGGCCGCCGCGAGGATGACCTGCGTCGAGCGGTAGTTCTGCTCGAGCTTGTAGACGGTCGCGCCGAAGTCGCGGCGGAAGTGCTGCATGTTCTCGACGCGCGCCCCCCGCCAGCGGTACACGGACTGGTCGTCGTCGCCGACGACGAAGGGCGCGCCGGTCGTGCCGACGAGCTGGCGCAGCCAGTCGTACTGGATCCCGTTCGTGTCCTGGAACTCGTCGACGAGGACGTGGCGGAAGCGCCCGCGGTAGTACTCGCCGAGCCCGGGCGCGTCGCGCAGGACCTCGAAGCTCCGCAGCAGCAGCTCCGCGAAGTCGACGACCCCCGCGGCCTCGCAGCGGTCCTCGTAGGCCTTGTACAGCTGGATCAGCTGCTTGCGCGTCGGGTCGTTGCGGTCGGCCAGGTGCCTCGCGCGCCGGCCCTCGTCCTTGCTGGAATTGATGAAGCCCTGCACCTCGCGCGGGACCCAGCGCTGCTCGTCCAGGTTCTGCTCGCGGATGATCTTGCGGACGAGCCGCTCCTGGTCGTCCTGGTCGAGGATCTGGAACGACTGCGGCAGCCGCGCCTCGCGCCAGTGGCGCCGGAGCATGCGGTGCGAGAGCCCGTGGAAGGTGCCGATCCAGAGCGCGTCGGCCGGCATCCCGAGCAGCGACTCGATGCGCCCGCGCATCTCGGAAGCGGCCTTGTTCGTGAACGTGACCGCCATCAGGCCGTGCGGCGAGACGCCGTGCTCGAGGATCAGCCAGGCCGCGCGATGCGTCAGCACGCGCGTCTTGCCGCTGCCCGCGCCGGCGAGCACGAGCACCGGGCCGATCGGCGCCGTGACGGCCGCGCGCTGCGCGTCGTTCAGGCTGGAGAGGAGGTCCGGGTCGCCCATGGGAGGGCGGATTCTACAAGGGAAAGGAAAAGGGGACAGTCACCTTTAAAGGGGGCAGGCACCTTTAAAGGTGACTGTCCCCTTTTCCCTTCTGGAACTCGATCAGCGCGAGGACGAGGGCGAGGACGACGGGCCCGAGGAAGAGCCCGATCACGCCGAAGGCCGCGAGGCCGCCGAGCACCCCGATGAAGACCGCGAGCGTCGGAAGCACCGTGCGGCCGGAGATGAGCAGCGGCTTCAGGAAGTTGTCGACGCTGCTGATCACCGCGCCGAAGACGAGCAGGATGACGGCCTGCGGGTAGTTGCCCTGGACCGCCAGCACGATGACGGCGGGCGCCCAGACGAGCGCCGTGCCGCCGAAGGGAACGACCGAGAGCACCGCGGCGAGCACGCCGAACACGACCGGCGCCGGAAGCCCGACGACCCCGAATCCGATGCCGGTCAGGCAGCCCTGCACGATCGCGGTCACGACCGTGCCGCGCACGACCGCGCGGGTCACCGAGGCGAGCCGGTCCGCGAGGTCCTCGCGGCGCTCGGGCGGCAGCGGCACGAGCGCGGCGCCGAGCCTCGCGATCGCGCGCCCGTCGCGGATGATGAAGAACAGGATGAACAGCATCACGGTGAAGGAGAGCACCGTGCCGACCGCGCCGAAGAACGCGACGCCGCCGTAGCCCGCGAGCTGCTGGAACAGCCGCTGCGCGCCCTCGACCAGCCACTCCTGGACGTGCGCGGTGCTGACCTGGAAGTTGCGGTCCAGCCAGTCGAGCAGGTTGCCGACGACCGGCAGCTGGTCGATGTGCCGCAGCGCCGAGTCGTCCCGGATCTGCATGTTGTCCTGCAGGCGGTGGGCGAGGTCGGCGGCCTGGCGGGCGAAGGCGAAGGCGAGCGCTGTCAGCGGGCCGAGGAAGAGCACCAGCACGAGGATCGTCAGCCCGAAGGCCGCGATCGACGCCCGGCCGCGCAGCCACTGCGTCAGCCGCGCCTGCTGCGGCTGCAGCAGGAAGCCGATGAACAGCGCCCAGGCGATGGGCGCGAGGAAGGGCTGTAGGATGCGGAAGACGAGGTAGGCGACGAGCGCGAGGCCGACCGCGCCGATCAGCCGCTGGTAGAACAGGACGTTGTCGGTGGAAGCCGCCATGGCCTTGCCCTCAGAGCGCGGCACGGATGCGGGCCGCGTGCGCCGCGAGCGCCGCGGGGTCGGCCGGGTCTGCCGCGTGGATGCCGAGGTCCTTGCCGACGTAGCGCGGGATCACGTGGAAGTGCAGGTGGAAGACGCTCTGGCCCGCCGCCGGCCCGTTCAGCTGAGCGATCATGACGCCCGGCGGCGAGAAGGCCTGCTTGACAGCGCGCGCGATGCGCTGCGTCGTGCGGATCGCGGCCGCGAGCGACTCGGGCGGCGTCGTGAAGATGTCCTCGCCGGCGGCCTTCGGGACGACGAGGGTGTGGCCCTCGGCCTGCGGCATGATGTACATGAAGGCGAGCGTGTCCGCGTCCTCGTACACCTTGTGGCAGGGAATCTCGCCGCGGACGATGCGGGCGAAGATGTTGTTGGCGTCGTAGGGCATGTCAGCGCTCCAGCTGGATGGAGATCACGCAGTGGTCCGGCCAGCGCCCGCCGTCGGGGTAGGGATGAGTCCGGAACGAGCCCGGCACCCGCCGCCCGGCGAGCCGCTCGCCCAGAATAAGGTAGTCGATCGGCATCCGCTCGCCGTGCCCGTTGTTGCAGCCGACGGCGCCCCGGCCCTCGGCCGGGTTGACGAGGTCGGCGCCGGCGGGCTCGCCGTCGTCGATCTCCGGCCACAGCGCGACCAGCCGCCCCCCGTCGTCGCGCGCGGGCTTGCGCTCCGCGTCGAAGCGGCGGTTGAAGTCGCCGACGACGCCGAAGGCGTCGCCCGCCCTCGCTCGGGCGTCGATCCAGCTTTCCAGCACCGGCACCTGCGCCCGCAGCAGGCGGCAGTCGGGGCGCTCGGAGGTCAGGGGGTCCCGGTTACAGGAGGCCTTGAGGTGCACGGCGAGCAGGCGCACTTCCCGCGGCGTGCCGGGCTCGAGCGTCAGGTCCGCGCCCCAGCGCACCTCGTCACCGGGCAAGCCGAGGGCTTCGAGGTCGGGATGGCAGCGGTAGCGGATGCCCTTGCGGATCGCGAAGCCGACGTTCTGCACCGCGCGCCGGCGGGTGAAGCAGAACCGGCGGTCCGGGAAGAGCTTCGCCGCCGCGTCCCTGCCGTCGATTTCCTGCAGCACGAAGACGTCGACGGGCAGCGTCGCGGCGAAGTCGCGGATGCGCGAGAAGTCTGCCTCGCTCCAGCGGCCTTTCGGGACGAGGTCGCAGGGAATCGCGCGCTCGTGCCCGGTGGCGCGCGAGCCGCGGCCGAAGCAGGCCGGCGCGAGGGCGTCGAAGACCTCCGGCCGCATCATCCACTCCATGTTCCAGGTCGCGATCGTCAGGCGGTCGCCGGCCGGCGCCGCCGCGGCAAGGCCCGTTCCCAGGGCGAGGGCGGCCGCGAGGGCGGCCGCGGCAGGGAGGTTCACGCCCCGGCCTTGCGGCGGTTCGCGACGAGGTCGGCGACGACGGCGGGATCGGCGAGCGTCGAGGTGTCCCCGAGGTGCTCGTGCTCGTCGCCCGCGATCTTGCGGAGGATGCGGCGCATGATCTTGCCCGAGCGGGTCTTCGGCAGCATCGGCGCCCACTGGATGTGGTCGGGCTGGGCGATCGGGCCGATCTCCTTGCGCACCCACTGCACGAGCTCCGCGCGCAGCGCCTCGCTCGGCGCCTCGCCCGCGACGAGCGTGACGTAGGCGTAGATGCCCTGGCCCTTGATGTCGTGCGGGAAGCCGACGACCGCGGCCTCCGCCACCTTCGGGTGCGCGACCAGCGCGCTCTCGACCTCGGCGGTCCCGATGCGGTGGCCCGAGATGTTCATCACGTCGTCGACGCGGCCGGTGATCCACCAGTAGCCGTCCGCATCGCGGCGCGCGCCGTCGCCGGTGAAGTACCTGCCGGGGAAGGTCGTGAAGTAGGTGCTGATGAAGCGCTCGTGGTCGCCGTAGACCGTGCGCATCTGCCCCGGCCAGCTGTCGAGCAGCACGAGGTTGCCCTCGGCCACGCCTTCCAGCACCCGCCCCTCGCCGTCGACCAGCGCCGGCATGACGCCCGGCAGCGGTTTCGTCGCGGAGCCCGCCTTCAGCGAGGTCGCCCCGGGGAGCGGCGAGATCAGGATCCCGCCGGTCTCCGTCTGCCACCACGTGTCCACGACCGGGCATCGCCCGTCGCCGACCACGCGGTGGTACCACTCCCAGGCCTCGGGGTTGATCGGCTCGCCGACGGTGCCGAGGAGGCGGAGGCTCCTGCGCGAGGTCGCCTTCACCGGCCCTTCGCCCTCGCGCATCAGCGCGCGGATCGCGGTGGGCGCCGTATAGAAGATGTTCACGCCGTGCTTGTCCACGACGCGCCAGAAGCGCGAGGTGTCGGGGTAGTTCGGCACGCCCTCGAACATGAGGCTGGTGGCGCCGTTGCTGAGCGGGCCGTAGACGATGTAGCTGTGGCCCGTGACCCAGCCGACGTCCGCGGTGCACCAGAAGACGTCCTCCTCGCGGTAGTCGAACACCGCCGCGAAGGTGTAGTTCACGTAGACGAGGTAGCCGCCCGTCGTGTGCAGCACGCCCTTGGGCTTGCCCGTGGAGCCCGACGTATAAAGGATGAACAGCGGGTCCTCGGCGTTCATGCGTTCGGGCGCGCAATCCGCGGGCTCGGCGGCCGTGATCTCCTCGTAGTGCAGGTCGCGGCCCGGCGTCCAGCCGACCTGCGCCCCGGTGCGCCGCACGACGACCACGTGCTTCACGTCGAGCCCGTGCGAGGCGATCGCCTCGTCGACGTTCTGCTTCAGCGGGACCTTCCGGCCGCCGCGGACGCCCTCGTCCGCGGTGATCACGAACGTCGAGGCGCAATCCGAGATCCTTCCCGCCAGCGACTCGGGCGAGAAGCCGCCGAACACGACGGAATGGACCGCGCCGATGCGCGCGCAGGCGAGCATCGCGACCGCGGCTTCCGGGATCATCGGCATGTAGATGGTGACGCGGTCGCCTTTCTTCACGCCGAGCCGGCGGAGCGCATTGCCGAGGCGGCCGACGGCATCGTGCAGCTCGCGGTAGCTGACGCGGCGCGAGACGCCCGGGTCGTCGCCCTCGAACAGGAGCGCCGTCTTGTCGCCGCGCTTCGCCAGCTGGCGGTCGAGGCAGTTCACGGCGACGTTGAGCTCGCCGTCCTCGTACCAGCGCACGCGGAAGTCGGCGACCTTGAACGAGACGTCCTTGATGCGCGTCGGGAAGCGGTACCAGTCGATGCGCCTGGCGACCTTCGCCCAGAACGCCGCGGGGTCCTGCACCGACTCGGCGTAGAGGCGCTCGTAGTCCTCCGCCTTGACCACGGCCTTCGCGGCGAAGGCCTCCGGGACCGGGTGAACGTGATCCGCCATGGCCCCTCATTCTAGCGGGCCGGGGCCGCGGTTGACTCAGGTCAAGGCGGCCGCGGCGGCCGCGTCGGACCATGCCTCCCGACCTGTAGGAGCCGTGACATGCGCCGCTTCTGGCCCATCCTGCTCGCCGTGCTCGCCGCCGCGCCCGCCGGGGCGGAGGGCGCGCGGGATGTCGTCGACGGCGGCGACCTGGATCTCGGGCTGCGCTACCGCTTCGAGGGCGTGAGCCAGGGCGGCTTCACGGAGGACGCCGCGGCGAACACGCTGCGGATCCGCCTCGGGCTGGAAAGCGGCACGGTCGCGGGATTCTCGGCGCGGATCGAGGCTGATCACGTCGCGCCGATCGGCGCGGAGCACTACGACGACACGCGGAACGGCGAGTCCGCCTACCCCGTCGTCGCCGACCCGGAAGGGATCGACCTCAACCAGGCCTGGCTGCAGTACGCGGGGCCGCGCGCGACGATCCTGCGCGCGGGCCGCCAGCGGATCGCCTTCGGCGACGAGCGCTTCGTCGGCGGCGTCGGCTGGCGGCAGAACGAGCAGACCTTCGACGCCATCCGCCTCGAGACGAAGGCGCTGCCGCACGCGACGGTGAACTACGCCTTCGTCGACCGCGTGCAGCGCGTCTTCGGGCCGGACGCGGGCCTGCCGCCGCGCGCGCTGGAGGGCGAAGGCCAGCTGCTCAATGTGCAGCTCGAACCGCCCGCGATCGGGACGCTGAGCTTCTACGGCTACTTCCTCGACTTTGCGAATGCCCCGCAGCTCTCCTCCGACACGCTGGGCCTGCGCGACGACGGCGAACGCGCGCTCGGGGAAGACTGGAAACTCGGCTGGACGCTCGAGTACGCGCAGCAGGACGACGCGGGCGCGAACCCGGCGCGGATCGATGCGAGCTATGTCCGCATGGAGCTGCGGCTGCGGCGCGGGCCCCTCGCGTTGACCGCGGGGCGCGAGCTGCTCGGCGGCGAGGAAGGGCAATTCCCGCCGGGCGTGAACCCGGCTTTCCAGACGCCGCTCGCGACCCTGCACCGCTGGCAGGGCTGGGCCGACAAGTTCCTGACGACGCCGCCCGCGGGCATCGACGACCGTTACGTCGGCGCGAGCCTCGGCTGGCGCGGCTGGAACGGCCAGCTCGCCTGGCACGACTTCGACGCGCAGGCGACCGCCGCGCGCTACGGCAGCGAGTGGGACGTCTCGGTGGGCCGGAAATTCGCGGAGCGCTACGAGCTCCTCGTCAAGCTCGCGGACTACCGCGCCGAGGGCTTCTCCGCCGACACGCGAAAGGTCTGGCTGCAGCTCGCCGCGACGTTCTGATCAGACGTCGCCGGACTTGAAGGTGTCGCAGGCGTCCACCGAGCCGCCGCGGTAGCCGGTCGTGAACCAGCGCATCCGCTGCTCGGCGCTGCCGTGCGTGAAAGAGTCCGGCACGACGGCGCGGCCGGCGCTGCGCTGCAACGTGTCGTCGCCCACCGCCTTCGCCGCGTTGATCGCCTCTTCCGCGTCGCCGGCCTCCAGCACGTCGCCGTACTTGTCGATGCCGTGGGCGTAGATGCCCGCGTAGCAGTCCGCCTGCAGCTCGAGCCGCACGGAGAGCTGGTTCGCCGCCGCCGGGTCGCGCTGCTGCAGCTCGTGCACCTGGCCGGAGATGCCGAGCAGGTTCTGCACGTGGTGGCCGACCTCGTGCGCGACCACGTAGGCGCGTGCGAAGTCGCCGCCGGCGCCCATCCGCTCCTCCATCAGCTGGTAGAAGCGCAGGTCGATGTAGAGTTTCTCGTCCGCGGGGCAGTAGAACGGCCCCATGGCCGCCTCCGCGAAACCGCAGCCGGACTCCACGGCGTCGGCGAACAGCACGAGCGTGGGCTTGCGGTACTGGCCGCCCAGGGCGGCGAAGGCCTTGCCCCAGACGTCCTCCGTGTCGGCCAGGGCGACGGCGACTTCCTGCCGCCATTGCGCTTCCTGGGGCGACTCCGTGTACGGCTCGTTCGTCGTCTGCGTGGGCCCCGGGCCCGCGCCCTGCAGGATGGGCGTCGGGTCGCCGCCCATGAACATGACGAGCAGCGCGATGGCGAGCGTGCCGAGCCCGCCGCCGACGAGGCCGCCGCGCGAGACGCGCATCCCGCGCCGGTCTTCGACGTTGTCGCTTTGCCGGCGTCCTTCCCAGCGCATGGCGCAGTCCTCCGGTGGGCCCGCTCAGGGCACGAAGCGCGGCAGGTAGTGGTCGACCAGCAGCGCCGCGAACAGGAGCGCAAGGTAGTTGATCGAGTAGCGGAACGTGCGCATCGGCAGGTCCGCGCGCCCGGACTGGCGAAGCGCCCAGGCGCTCCGCAGGAACACGCCGTCGAGCACGATCGCGGCGCCGAGGTAGAAGACGCCAGCCATCCCGGTCAGGAAAGGCAGCATCGTGATCACCGAGAGCAGCACGGTGTAGTACCAGATGAACTGCTTCGTGTACGCGACGCCGTGCGTCACCGGCAGCATCGGGATGCCGACGCGCGCGTACTCCTCGCGCCGCGCGATCGCGAGCGCCCAGAAGTGCGGCGGCGTCCAGGCGAAGATGATCAGGAAGAGCAGCAGCGCGTCGGGGTCGACCGCGCCCGTCGCAGCCGTCCAGCCGAGCACCGGCGGCGCGGCGCCGGCGGCCCCGCCGATGACGATGTTCTGCGGCGTCGCGCGCTTCAGCCACACGGTGTAGACGACCGCGTAGCCGATGATCGAGAAGAAGGTCAGCACCGCCGTCAGCGCGTTGACGAGGAGCGCGAGCACCAGCATCGAGCCCGCGCCCAGCACGAAGGCGAAGGAGAGCGCGTAGGCCTCCGAGACGGCGCCGCGCGGCAGCGGGCGCCGGCGCGTGCGCGCCATCTCGGCGTCGATGCGGGCGTCGAGGACGTGGTTGATCGCGGCGGCCGAGGATGCCGCCAGCGCGATGCCGAGCGTCCCCCAGGCGAGCGCCGCCGCCGGCGGCAGGCCCGGCACGGCGAGGAACATGCCCACGACCGCCGTGAACATGATCAGCGAGACGACCTTCGGCTTCGTCAGCGCGAAGTAGTCGCGGGCCCGGGCGGAGACCCGGCCGGCGACGGCCTCGGGGTGGGCTTCGCGGGTGGTCATGGCGGCCAAAATGCTACCACCCGAAAACCGGGACCGTCCCCTGTTTTGGGGCGGGTCAGGGAATCGGCCGGAGGCCCGTGTGGGCGGCAGCCCGCTGGACGACGTATTCGCAGAGCTCCCGCAGGAAGGCCGAGAAGACCCGCACGCGGGCGAGTTTTTGCGCGGCACGATTGTGCACGAGGGAGAACGCGGGCCCGAGCCGGATGTGCTCGGGCAGCACGATCACGAGGTTGCCGTCGACGAGCTCGCGCGCGGCGAGGAGGTCCATCGTCTGCGTGATGCCGACGCCGCGCGCCGCGGCGAGCATCACGGCTTCCGCCTCGTTGACCTTGACGCGGTAGTTGAGCGGCTTCCCGGGCGCTGCGCCGTCCGCGAACAGCCAGGGGCGGGGCTTCACCCCGCCCCAGGGGATGGAGCCGATCAGCACGTGGCCGGCGAGGTCCTCGATCGACTGCGGCCGGCCGTGGCGCTCGAGGTAGGCGGGCGATGCGCAGGTGATCCAGCGGGAGCCGGAGATGCGGTGCGCGACGAGGTTCGGGTCGGTGATTTCGCCCGCGCGCACGGCGAGGTCGACGCCCTCGCGCACGAGGTCGACGACGCGCTCGTTGAAGCGCAGGTCGAGCTCGATGCCGGGATAGCGCGCCAGGAAATCCGGCAGGCGGGGCAGGAGGATGTGCCGGCCGAAGGAGCCCGGCACGTCGACGCAGAGCCGCCCGGTCGGCTGCTCCTTGCCGAGGCGCAGCGTTTCCTCCGCGGCCGCGAGCTCCGCGAAGACGCGCCGGCAATGCTCGAGGTAGTCCGCTCCCGCGGGGGTCACCGCGACCTTGCGCGTGGTGCGGTTGAGGAGCCTGAGGCCATAGCGCCCTTCGAGCCGCTGCACGTGGGTCGAGACCATCGCGCGCGAGATCCCGAGCTCGACGGCCGCGCGCGTGAAGGAGCCGAGCTCGGCGACCCGGGTGAATGCCCGCATGGCCTGGAAATCTTCCATGGGCCAATTAGACACCAATATTGAACAATCAAGTCAATATTGCGTGGTTTATCCGAACAAATGGAAGGCGTACCTTCTCCCCCGTCCGCAGGAGAGGCCCATGTTCACCTTCAATCGTTCGACCCTCGGCGTCTGCCTCGCCATCCTGGTCGCAGCCGCCCCGGTCCTGCTCCAGTACCTGTAAAAGGGGACGAAAAGGGGACGTTCACCTTTTTCTAAAGGGGACAGTCACCTTTAGCGAACCGGCCGCTGTGAGCTCTAAAGCGGTGGGCGCTAAAGGTGACTGTCCCCTTTAGAAAAAGGTGAACGTCCCCTTTTCGTCCTCTTTCACCGCGGCCGGAAGTGGCCGATCTCCGAACGGGGGCTGAGGCTCCTGAGCAACGCGACGATGGTCAGCACGACGAGTGCGGCTCCGGCGTTGTGCGCAGTGCCGAGCCACAGCGGCCAGCCCTGCAGCACGAGGTTGATGCCGATCCCGACCTGCAAGGCGACCGCGATGCCGACGGCGGTGGCCGCAAGCTTCGTCGCGCTCGAACGGCCGCGCCGCCAGGCGCCCGCCACCAGGAGGACCACGATCAGCGCCGTCGCATAGGCCCCCATCCGGTGCGTGTAGTGGATGGCGACGCGGGCCGGCGCGTCGAGCACGCCGCCTTCGTAGTCGATTCCGAGTCCTCGCCAGAGGATGAACCCGTTCCGGAAGTCCATAGACGGCCACCAGGAGCCCTGGCAGGTCGGAAAGTCGGGGCAGGCCGCCGCGGCGTAATTGGTGCTGGTCCAGCCGCCGAGCGACACCTGGAGGACCACGACGACGAGGGCGATGAGCGTCAGCCGGCGCAGCGGTCGCTCGGCAGGCTTCAGCTCCCGCCGCGCCGGCGGGAGCGCCATCCACCAGAGCAGCGCGAGCGTCGTGAGCCCGCCGAGCAGGTGCAGCGTCACGATCAGCGGCTTGAGCAGCAGCGTCACCGTCCACATCCCGAGCAGCGCCTGCACGACCAGCAGGGCCAGCACGAACCAGGGCAGCAGCCGGGGCTGGGCGGGATCGCGGCGGTTCACGACGGCGAACACTGCGAGCCCGACGACGAGCAGGCCGAGCGCGCCCACGATGTAGCGATGGACCATCTCGTTGATGGCCTTCTGGTAGTTGAAAGGCCGGTCCGGGTTCGCGGCATTGATTTCGGCCAGGCGCTCGGCGGCCTGCGCCGGGTGGATGTGCCCGTAGCAGCCGGGCCAGTCCGGGCAGCCGAGGCCGGCGTTCGTGAGCCGCACCCAGGAGCCGACGACGACGACGATCGCGCAGAGGAGCGTCGCGGCGAGCGCGGCGCGGCGGAACCAGGCGAGGCGGCGCGTTTCTCCCATCGCGTGGCTCAAGCCGCGTCGGAGCAGATCGGCTTCAGGCGCCAGTCTTCGATGCGGCGCAGGTCCAGCGCGCCGGCGCGGAAGGCGGAGTCGTCGAACCTCGCAGGGATCGGCCGGACCAGCACCGGCGGCGCGAGCGATTCCACGGACCCCCTCCTCAGCAACGACTTCAGCGTGTGCACCGGCCGGAAGCCGAGGCTGCGGAGGAGCCGCCGCGCCCTGGCATCCAGCCCGAAGCTGAGTGCGGACAATGCCACGAAGTCGCCGCTCGTGCAGGCGTGCCGGAGCGCTTCGTCGAGCAGGCCCGGACGGGCTTCGCCGTAGTCGAGCAGGCTTCCCGAGCGTCCGTCGCCCGAGATGTCGAAGACCGCGTACGCGAGCGCGCGGCCGGCTTCCATCCGGAAATAGAAAGCGTAGCGCTGGACCGGATTGCGGTAGCGCCACGTGAAGAAGGCCTCGTCCTGCACGAGTCGAACGGCCGCCCCGTCCCGGGGCTCCGCTGCGACGATCGCCGCCATCTCGGCGGGCCGCGGCGCATCCGACACGAGGACGTCGCCGAACTGCCCGTGCCGGACGCGCGCGGGCGCCGGGCGACGGCCCGGCTTCGCGGGGCGCCGCGACCAGGCGTCGACGGCCCAGACCCAGGGACTGAAGCCCCGGCGCATCCAGGTCACGCGGTTCGCGAGCGGCATGAAGCCGAGCTTCAGGTAGCCCGGGCGCGACTGCGCGCTGGACGTCAGGCTCATGAAGAGGCGATAGCGCCCCGGGTCGAAGGTCGAGGCAAGCTGGCCCATCGCAACCGAAAGTCCCTGGTTTCGGTGCGAAGGGTCCACGACGGTGTCGCAGGGATGGAGCACGACGAACGCGGCGCCGTCGCCGGGGGAGTACGCGTGCGCGAAGTAGCCGCGGAAGCCGACGACGCGGCCGCCCTGCAGGGCGACGATGCCGGTCGGCGCATCCACATACGGGTTGTCGAGGTAACGCCATCGAAACAGCCGCTCGGCGAGCGCCCGATCGTAGGGCCAGAGACCCGCGAGCGCCGCGACGACGCCGTCGAAATGGCCGGCCCCGTAGCGGACGATCCCGGCTTCCTTCATGCGGCGACGCCGGCGTCACGGCGGTTCGCGGCCAGCCGCGCGTCCACGAGCGCGACGAGCGCATCGAGCGGCGGCCAGCGCAGTCCCTGCTGCGCGGCGACCGCCTGCACCAGCCGGTCGACACGCTCGATGTCGGTCGCGCCGGAATCGACGGCGCGGGCCGCGGACGACGGGAGCCCGAGGGAATGTGCCGCCGCCGCGTAGGCTTCGAACGGCACGAGGTCCGCTTCTTCCGCGCCGAGGCGGACGAGGAGCGCGGCCACCTCGCCATAGATCGCGGCGGACTCCGCGGGATCCTCGTGCACCGCCTGCTCGATCGAGCGCACGCCCGCCTCGCGGATGCAGCGGTAGTTGCCGGTGACGAGCATCGGCCACTTCGAGATCGGCACGAAGGGCGAGTCGTGGACGCGGAGGCGCACCGGCAGTGCGATCGCGCCCTGCGGCGCGGCGAAGCGCGCCGCGTCGATGCGCGCCGCGACGTCCCGGAGCAGGGCGGTCTCCGCATTGCCGGCGAAGCGCGCGGCCCGGAAGTTCGTCGGCAGCCGCACCTGCACGACGTGTGCCGGGCTCGCGGCGATGCGGGAGGCCTGCGCGTCCGCGCTGCAGTGCGTGACGAGCGCGGGATCGAAGCCGTCCCAGACCGTCGCGTCCGTGTAGCAGTCCCGGCAGCCGCCCGCGTCGATGCCGGGCAGGCGCGCGAGATAGGGAAGCGGCGGCATGTTCATGATCGAGAGGCAGGGGCGGCGCGCCGCCGCGACGGCGGCGAGGAGCGCGCGCAGCTCGGGCGCCCGGTATTGCGGCTCCTGCATCGCGAGCACGACGAGCCCGCCGCCCGCGGGATCGACCGACTGCGGCGCCAGCGCCCTGAGCTTCCCCGGCAGGGCACGCGAATCCACCTCGACCGGCGCAGGCTGCCCGCGCACGGGGTAGATCACGCGGAAGCCCTCGCGGTTGAGCTCCTCGGCGTGCGCGGCGGGCGCCACGATGTCGACGTCGATGCCCGCGAGCAGGAGCTTCGACGCGAACAGGGAGCCGTACGACGCGCCGAAGACCAGGACGGGGGCCATCGTCAGCCGATGCTCGAGAGCCTGAGCAGCCGCTCCAGGTCCTTGAGCATGCCGCGCGCCGAGCCGGTCGCGCGGTAGCTCATCATCAGGTTCCCGTGGGGATCCACGATGTAGATGGCCTTCCCCTCCTCGAGGGCCGGCGGGAACTGCGCGAGGAACGAGCGACCCGGCGGGCCGACGGCCGCGAGGATGAGGAGGTCGGCGTCGCGGGAGAGGAGCTCGAACGAGTCGCAGGCGCCCTGGTGCAGCAGCACGCGCCGGACGCGCCCCATGTCCTTGTCGAGCGCGAGGCGGAGGTTCCCGAGCTCGTCGAGGCGCGCGCGCGTCGACTCGTCGCAGGCAGGGCCCGCGTCGAGGACGATCGACCACTTGCCCTCGAAGGCATCGGGCGGGGCGGGGCGGCCGTCCGGCAGCATCAGCCCCGACACGGTGAGCGGGCGCGGCGGGCTGACGAGCTCGCCGTGCGCGCCGACCGCGGGGCGGTAGCCCGCCGAGTAATAGAGGAGGAAGGCCGTCGCGAGCGGCACGAAGAAGAGCGAGGCGACGAGCAGGAAGCGACGGCGCCCGCGCCGCCTGGCGTCGTCCGGCGGATTCACGTCGGTTCTCCCGTCTTGCGGAAGCTCAGCACGACCCAGAGCGCCGCGGCCACCGCGGCGAACGCGAACCACTGCACGGCGTAGCCGATGTGGCGGTCGACGGTCGTGCCCGTGACGGTCCACTCGCGCACATAGCCGTCCGGCACGCCGGGGTCGAGCAGCACCTGCCGCGGCGCGAGCTCGCGGCCGAGCGCGGCGGCGAGTTCGGGCATCTTCGGGTACTGCACGACGCGCGGCCAGCCGGCAGCGGGCGGCGCCTTCAGCCAGATGCCGGGCCGCGGCAGCTCGTCGAGCCGGCCGACGATCGTGCGCTTCTCGCTGCCCACCTCGACCGCAGGCAGGTCCTGCCGCGTCGGGCCGTACGGCGCCCAGCCGCGGTTGACGAGGACGGCGCTGCCGTCGTCGAGCAGGAGCGGCGTCAGCACGTGGACGCCGGCGACGCTCTCGTGGCTCATGTTGTCGAGCAGGAACTGGTGGGCCGGGTCGTAGTGGCCGCGCAGTCGAACGCGCTGGTAGCGCGGCGCGTCGGGCGGCAGTTGCTGCCAGTCGATCGGCGGGCCGCCGGCCGCGAAATCGGCGGCGAGCCCGCGCTTTTCCGCCGCCCGGCCGAGCTGCCAGTTCCCGAGCGCGGCGAACAGCGCGACCGCCCCCACGGCGAGAGCGGTCGGGACGGCACGGGGGGCGAAGCGGCCAAGGCGGCCCGGCACCGGGCTATACTCCCGTCACCATAGCGGCCGGGGCCCCGACCATGACAGGCGCGAAGTGGCTGGTTCTGTTCATTTTTCTCCTGATCGTGCTCAGCCTCGTCTCGGCCATGCTGCACCTCGTGCACGACTACAGGGGCGAGTCTCGGCGCATGGTCCGCGCGCTCTCCATCCGCATCGGCCTCTCGATCCTCCTGTTCGTCGTGCTGTGGTGGACCTGGAAGATGGGCTGGATGGAGCCGCACGCCGTCGGCGGCTGACACTCAGTCCGCCGTCTCCGACAGCGCGCGGATCGACGGCAGGTTCCGCCACGCGCCCCCGATGTCCATCCCGAAGCCGAACACGAAGCGGTCCGGCACGCGGATGCCCGTGAAGTCGGCCATCACCTTCGGCAGGTCCTTGCGGATCTTCACCGCGAACGCGGCGAGCAGCACTTCGCTCGCGCCGAGCTCGTAGAGCCGGGCGCGGATCGCGAGCAGCGTTTCCCCTTCGTCGAGGATGTCGTCGAGCAGCAGCACGGTGCGGCCGGTGACGGACTCCTGAGGCCCCGCGATCCAGACGAGCTCGCCGCCCTTCGTCTCGCGCCCATAGCGGCGCACGTGCACGTAGCTGATGGCGAGCGCGAACGGCAGCCGCGGCAGGAGCTGGCCGGCGAACACCAGGCCTCCGTTCATGACCGTGATCACGAGCGGGTGGCGGCCGGCGAGCCGGGCCGTGATGGCCGCGGCCATGCGCTCGAGCGCCGCCTGCACTTCGGCGGCTCCCGCCACTTCCTCCGATCGCGGGATGTCCGTCGTCATGCCTGCATCGTAATCTTTTTCAGGGCTGGACGACGCTGCGGACGTCGTCCCGGAAGGCCTCGAGGTCGTCGAGCACGCCGTTGACCGCGACCGCGGCCAGCGGCACGACACGGGTGACGGCGCCCGCGAGGTCGAGCGCGCCACGCTGGGCGTAGCGAATGAGCTCCGGGATCTCGCTCGCAAGGTGGTCCGAGACGCCGATGACCTCGGCTTCCCGGTTCAGCAGGTCTCGGTAGGGCGCGATCGAGATGCGCTCGCGCGTGAGTCCCGCGAGCGCGGCGCGCCCCTGCGGCGCGAGCGACTCGACGGCCTGCTCCATCGTCCGCGCCAGGCCGATCAGCTCGAGCGCGACGTCCGCGCCGCGGCCGGCGGTCGCCTCGCGGAGCGCCGCGACCGGATCGCCCGCGCGGGCGTCGACCGGCAGGGCGCCGAGGCGCGCGGCCAACGCGAGCTTCGCCGGGTTGACGTCGACCGCAAAGACCCGGCCCGCGCCCTCGGCGCGCGCGAGCTGCACGGCGGAGACGCCGAGGCCGCCGACGCCGAAGACCGCGACGGTCTCTCCCTTCGCGAGGCGCGCCTTGCGCAAGGCATGCAGCGCCGTCGCGGAGGAGCACATCATGATCGCGCCCTGCTCGAAGGGGATGTCCTCGGGCAGCACGTGGGCATTGCGCGCCGGCACGCGGATGAATTCGGCGAAGCCGCCGTCGCGGTCCTTCCCGATCATCTGGCCGGCCGGGCAGAACTGCTCGCGTCCCGCGCGGCAGTCCGGGCAGGTGCCGCAGGTGACGAGGTAGTGCAGGCAGACGCGCTCGCCGACGCGCGGCGAAGCGACCCGCGTGCCGGTCGCGGCGACGACGCCTGCCACCTCGTGGCCGAGCGTCAGCGGGTGGCGCGTCGAGCCGGTGCCCGAGCGGTAGTGCGCGTCGGAATGGCAGATGCCGGCGGCCTTCACGCGCACGAGGATCTCGCCGGGGCCGGGCGCCTCGACGTCGACGGTCTCGTCGGCGAGGGGACGGCCCGGCGCGGGCAGGCGCAGGGCGCGGCAGCGGGTCACGGCCGGGGCGGATTTCACCCGCGCGATTCTAGCCAAAGCGACGAAGCGGCCTCGGCCCGCGCCGGGGCGTTGCCATGGGAAAGCCCCCCGGAGGGTCTCATTCCTAGAATGGTGCCGGGCCGTAGTTTTCGTAGTT
>DASSUY010000170.1:0-13390 GCA_035706525.1 Steroidobacteraceae bacterium | reverse complement strand
GGAGCGGGCGCCGCGGCAGGCGGCGGAGCCGTGCCTGTGGCGGCCGGCGCGGCGGCGACCTGCGCCGCCGCGGGCGCGACGCCGGGTTCGGCGGGGCGCGGCTCGCTGCGCAGCAGGAAGAACAGCAGGGCCGCGAGGTTCCCGGCGAGCAGGAAACCGAGCACGAGCAGCGCGATGGGCAGGCGGCGGTCCTGCCGCGCGACCGGGAACTCCGCCATGCTCGGCCCGCTCTGCCGCTGGCGCTCGATCTCGGACTTGCGCAGCGCGTCGAGGATGAAGCTCATGCGCCCGCCTGCGGCGACGCCTGCGCGAGCGTCGGCGTCCCGGGCGCGCCCAGCGCGGAGTCGAGCACGAGCTGCGTCTGCAGGCCCGCGACGCCGTCCACCGCGAGGCGGCGGCTGCGCTGGAAGTTCTCGACGAGCTCTTCGAGGTCGGCGTCGAAATAGTCGGCGGCCTCCGCGTCCGCGGGGAGTCCCGAAAGCTGCTCGAGCCCCTGCCGCAGCCAGCGCACGTCGTCGCCGCGCATGCCGGCGCGCAGCGGGCGCGTCGCGGGCGTCTGCGGCCGCCAGAGCACGACGAACTCGCCGAACCACGCGTCGGCCAGTTCCCCGAGGGGCACCTCGGCTTCCGCGTCGCCGACGAGCAGCGTCGCCTGGTTCGCGCCGAGCTGGGACAGGACGACCTGGTGGGCCCCGCCGCCCGGGTCCACGAGCGTCAGGATCGCCGGGCGATTGATGAGCTTCAGCTGCGCGAGCGAGCCGCGCTGCCAGACGCAGGACAGCCCCTGCGCCGCGGCCTGGTCGCAGGCCAGCGCGCCGCCCGCCTGGTACGGGGTGTTCCAGAGCGCGAACAGCGAGGTGAAGGCCGCGTCGGACGTCGTGGCGGCGGGATCCTTCGCGAGCACCGCGGCGAGCGTCTCGCGGGCGGGCGGGGCGGGCTCGGCGGTCGCCGGCGCCGTGGCGGCGGGCGCCGGCACGTTTGCGACCGCGCTCCCGTCCCCGCCGTGGGGTACGAGGCGCCACAGGAAGAGCGCGAGGAGGGCGGCGCCTGCCGCGGCGCTGCCGATCGCGGACCAGTGCACCCAGGGCGCGAGCACGGGCCGGCCGTAGACCTCGGCGGCGGCGCGGCGCACGAGCGCGCCGTCCACCTCGTGCTGCTCGCGCGTGTAGGCGCCGAGCAGCGCGCGGTCGGCGATGACGTTGATGATGCGCGGCACGCCGCCGGACAGGCGGTGGAGCTCGCGCATGGCGCCCGCGGTGAAGATCTCCCGCGTCGCGCCCGCGACGCGCAGGCGATGCCGGATGTAGGCGAGCGTCTCGCCCTTGCGCAGCGCCTCGAGGTGGTAGCGGCCGGTGATGCGCTGCGCGAGCTGGCGAAGCTCCGGGCGCGCGAGCACCTCGCGCAGCTCCGGCTGGCCGATCAGGATGATCTGCAGGAGCTTCTGCGTCGCGGTCTCGAGGTTCGTGAGCAGGCGCACCTGCTCGAGCACGTCGGCGTCGAGGTTCTGCGCCTCGTCCACCATCAGCACGATGCGGCGGTTGCGGCCGTGCGCGTCGAGCAGGAAGTGGGTCAGGATGTCGACGAGCGACTTGACGCTGTTCTCGGAGCCCGCGGGCACCTGCACGTGCAGCTCGTCGCAGATGGCGAGCAGGAACTCGGCCGGGGTGACGCGCGGGTTCAGGATCAGCGCGACGTCGCAGTGCGGCGGGAGCTGCTGCAGGAGGCTGCGCAGGACCGTCGTCTTGCCCGTGCCGACCTCGCCGGTCAGCTGGATGAAGCCGCCCGCCTCGCTGATGCCGTAGGCGAGGTGGGCCAGCGCCTCCGTGTGCCGCTCGCTGAGGTAGAGGTACCGCGGGTCCGGCGTGATCGCGAACGGCTTTTCGTTCAGCCCGAAGAAGCTCGTGTACATGCAGCGGGCATGATGCCCCCCGGCGGTAGGGAGGAAAAGGGGACGCTCACCTCTTTGCGTAAAAGGGGACGTTCACCTTTTTGCACTACCCGGCCTTTGACCCCCAACGAGGGCGCAAGAAAAGGTGAACGTCCCCTTTTACGCAAAAAGGTGAGCGTCCCCTTTAAAGGTGGCTGTCCCCTTTTCCGCGGTGGATCGCGCCGTCCCCGAAACGCCCGTGGATGCGGTCGAGGGCGTCGTCGAGCCGCCGGGCCTCGGATATCTCGGGCGTCGCGAAGAGGTCGAGCTGCATCTCAGGCTCGAGGTCGCTGACGCCGACGCCGAGCAGCCGCACGGCCGCGCGCGGCTGTTCCGCGAGCCAGCCGGCGAGCAGGTCGGCCGCCACCTGCGCGATCAGGCGCGTCTCCTGCGTCGGAGGGTTGAAGCTCCGCTGCCGCGTGTACGTTTCGAAGTCGCGCCGGCGCACCTTGATGCTGACCGTGCCCGCCTTGAACTGCCGCGCGCGCAGCCTCGCCGTCGTGCGGTCCGCGAGCTGCGCGAGCCGCTCCTGCATCTCGCCGTGGTCGCGGAGGTCGACGTCGAAGGTCTCCTCCGAGCTGATCTGCTTCTCCGGCGCGTCGGAGACGACCGGGCGCTCGTCGATGCCCGCCGCGCGGTCCTGGTAAGTGCGCACGTCTCGACGGAAGAGCGGCCAGAGCACGGAGGCCGGCGCCGTGCGCAGCTGCCCGAGCGTGAAGATGCCCTGCTCCTCGAGGCGCGCCGCGGTCTTAGGCCCGACGCCGTGCAGCCGGCCGACCGGCAGCGGGTCGAGCACGGCGCGCACATCGGCCGCCGGAATCACCGTGAGCCCGTCGGGCTTCCCCATGTCGGAGGCGATCTTCGCGACCAGCTTGTTGTGCGCGACGCCGACGGAGGCCGTGAGCCCGGTTCGCTCGCGGATCCGCTTCTTGATCTCGCGCGCCATCGCCTCGCCGTCGCCGAAGAGGCCGGTGCTCGCGGTGACGTCGAGGCAGGCCTCGTCGAGCGAGAGCCCCTCCACGAGGTCGGTGAACTCGCGGAACACCTCGAACACCTGGTGCGAGACTTCCCGGTAGCGCTTGAAGCGCGGCGCGACGACGACGGCCTGCGGGCAGCGGCGGAGCGCTTCGCGCATCGGCATCGCGGAGTGCACGCCGAAGCGGCGGACCTCGTAGCTCGCGGCCGCGACCACGCCGCGGCTGCCCGACCCGCCGACGACGACCGGGAGCCCGGCAAGCTCCGGCCGATCGTGCTGCTCCACCGACGCGTAGAACGCGTCCATGTCCACGTGCAGGATCGTGCGTTCGCGCGCGCTCACGAGAGCGTGTACATGGCGTACACGAGCCCCGCCAGCATCGTGATGGCGAGCAGGACGACGTAGATCGTCGACAGCGACAGGAACTTGAGCGTCGTCTTGAACCGCCCCTCGCCGTAGACGACGCGCATCGAGCGGAAGACGTAGTAGGGGAGCCAGCACCAGAGCAGGAACGCGAGGAGGCCGAAAAGCCCCGCCATCGGGAACTTGAGGTCCGCGACCTTCGTGAGGACCGCGGTCACGCCGAGCAGCAGGAAGGTGAAGGCGTGGTTGTGCAGGAACAGCACGAGGTGCTCCGCATACAGCCGCCGCGGCTTCCAGTAGAACAGCGTCGCGACGAGGGCCATCAGCGGCAGGAACACGAACATGAGCTTCGGCGCCGTATGCGCGAAGTTCTCCGCGAACTGGCGGCCGCCGTCCGCCTTCATCTTCCCGCAGGCCCTCGAGAGGGATTTCTCGAACTCGCTCTCGCCGTCGCCGAAGATCCGCACCTTGCAGTCGGTGGAAACGACCGCTTTCGCCTCGGGCGTGGCGATGCCCTCCATCTTGAGCTCCTTGCGGACCTCCTCCGCCGCCTGCTCCCCGGCGGACCGGGCGGCGGTCTGCGCTTCCGGCGCCGGCGCCTCGTCGAAGTCCGGAAGCAGCGTCTGCAGCGCGAAGTAGAGGATGCTGATCGCGAGGTAGAGCCGGAACGGCGGGATGTACTGCTGGTGGCGGCCGGCGATGAACTCGCGCGTCAGCTCGCCGGGACGGCGCACGAGGAGCCGGACCGTCCGCCACACGCGGCTGTCGAGGTGCAGCAGCGAGTGCGTGACGTCCCCCGCGACCTCGCGCATCGACAGCACGTGCACGTCGCCGGACTGGCCGCACTGCGGGCAGTGCCTGCCTGCGACCATCGTCCCGCAATTGAGGCAGCGCCGCGGCTCGTGCGCGGCCGGCATGAGCTCGTGCCGCGGCCGGAACACGCGCCGTTCGCAGTGCACGCGCGCGCCGAAGCGCTGCGCCGTCTCCGTGCGCAGCCGGGTCGCGTTGTTCTCGAGGTAGTGGTCGAGGGCCGCGGCGTTCTCGATGCGGTAGCGGATGCGGCGGCGCGGCCGCTCGCCGGGCGCCGTCTCGGGGCTCTCGATGCCGGCTCCCAGGAAGCCGGGGCAGGCGAGCACGTCCTTCACGTGGCCCGGCAGCCAGGCGTCGTAGTCCGCGACGATGTCGGGGTCGAGCTGGCACTCGACTTCGTAGATGAGGCTGTCGGCCACGGTGCAGGCTCTGTCGGACGAGCGCGGATATTAGCCCGTCCCCACGGCGAACGGGGGCCCGCCCGGGACCGGGCGCGGCATCGACACGGTGGTGAAGGGCGAGTGCTGCGTCAGCCCGGGGCTGGCGACCACCGGCTGACGTCGCGCAGCTTGCCGGCGTCGCCCAGGCGGTAGAACTTCCGGAGGTCGGCCAGCCACCGGCTCGCCCGGCCCGCGCACAGCGCGCGCAGCGAGGGCTCGAGGCGCCGGCAATAGCGCGCGGCGGCGCGGCTCGCGCGCCGGTACAGCGGCGCACGCTCGCCGGCGAGCGCAGGGTCCACGCGGCAGTGGCGGAAGAGCAGCGCGTGCAGCTCGGCGGGGAAGCGGGCGGGGTCGGCGTTGCGCAGCAGCACGAAGCTCGCCACGTACTTGTCGACCTCGGCCTGCATCTCGAGCGCGAGGCGCGAGACGGGGCGGTCGTGCCCCGCGTTGTGCGCGACGCAGAGGAAATGGCTGACGCCCTCGAGCGCGGTCCAGCAGTCGGCGAGGTTGTCCTGGTCGAGGCGCTCGCTCGGGTCGTTCGCCTCGAGGCGCTCGAGCAGCGCCGGGTCGAGGTAGAGCGACATGCACAGCTCGCCGTCCGCCTCGGTCACGAACAGCTGCTCGTCGCCCGGGGCGTCCCGGCACTCGCCGGGCAGCAGCGCCCGGTCAGTGACGAGAAAGTCTTCGACGCGAAAGCCGATATCGAGGTCGTAGATTCCGCTCAGCAGCGCCTGCAGCCGGTCGAGTGCCCGCGCGGCCATGGCGGCGGCTCAATGCCTGGCGGCTCCGCCGGCCACGGGGCGGATGCCGAGGTCGAGCAGCTGGCGGTGCGCGCGCGGGCTGCCGGTCTTCTGCCAGACCTCGTAGAGGCGCAGCACGTCGAGCGGCGAGTTCCTCGCCGCGCCCTCGCCGATCTCGTTCAGCGCGTCGACGAGCGGCTGGAAGTTCTGCGCGAGCTCGGCGAAGACGCCGCCGAGCACGCGCTGGCCGCCGCGGCCGGGCGCCTGCGCGAGCGTGCCGTAGGCGCGGCCGCCCATCGCGACGTGGTAGTCGACGTCCACGGGCTTGCGCGCGAACCCGCCCGCGAGGAAGCCCGCGATGAAGAGCGCGACGTCGCCGAGGCGCTGCAGGAGCCGGTAGCGCTGGCGGCTGTCCGGCTCGGCGACCGCCTCGGCGAGGACCAGCGCGAGCGGCTTCAGGCGGCTGCGGCCGGCGTCGTCGGGCTCGAAGAGCGCCTCGGTGTGCGAGAACATCGCCAGGAGGTTGACGACGTAGTGCTCCGTGTGTTCCTGGACGTGCAGGTGCTGGCGCCCGAGCGCCCGGTGAAGCGCATCGCGGAAGAACTCGCGCACGTCAGAGACGGTCTGGAGCTCCATGGCGTCAGTTGGCTCCAGTCCAGCGCAGGAATCCGTGGAGTGCGTCGCAGCTTCGCGTAGCACTCCGGCGCCGTGAGTGCTCGTCAGGCGACTTCGGAGGAATCCCGTCGCTCGGCCGGCGCTGCGCGCGTCGACCCGGCTGCGAGCTCCGCCGGGTCGAAGTCGTCGACGTTCACGATCTCCATGACCTTGCGGTCGTACTCGCGCAGCTGCGCCGCTTCCGCCTCGGTGATGATGCCGGCCGCCAGCGCCTGCGGGATCTGGCCCGGCAGGTCGAGCGCGGTGACGAGGCCGGTCTTCACGCCCTCGACGCGGATCTTCTTCTCGATCGGTTCGGCCGCGATCGCGAGCTCCATCGCCTGCTGCACGAGCCCGAGGTGGTTGGTCGGCTCGAGCGTGCGGTAGACGTAGCGGCAGAGCCGCTCGCGCGCCTCGCCCGGGTTCATCACGAGCTCGGCGATCCTGGGATTCAGCCGGTCCGAAGGCGCGGAGTAGGTGCGCCCGCGCGGGAAGATCAGGAAGCGCATGATCGCCGCCAGCCAGCGCACGGGGAAGTTCCTGAGGAAGCTGTGCAGCTGCTCCTGCGCGTCGTAGAGCAGCGAGCGGCAGGCGTGCTCGACGAGCGGCAGGTCGGCCTCGGGCCGGCCCTGGTTCTCGTAGTGCTTCAGCGTCATCGAGGCCAGGTACATGCAGGAGAGCACGTCGCCGAGCCGCGCCGACAGGTTCTCCTTCTTCTTGAGGTAGCCGCCGAGCGAGAGCATCGCGACGTCGGTCGCGAAGGCGAATGAGGCGCTGAAGCGGTTGATGTGCTCGAAGAAGCGCGTCGTCGGCCCCGCGACCGGCGACCGGACGATGCGCGAGAGCGTCACCGCGCCGATCAGCGAGCGCACCGCGTTCGAGATCGTGAAGCCGATGTGGCTGAACAGCGCGCGGTCGAACTCCCTGAGCCCCCGCTCGCGGTCCGGGTCCTGCGCCGCGTTCATCTCCTTGAGGATCCACGGGTGGCAGCGCACGGCGCCCTGGCCGAAGATGATGAGGCTGCGCGTCAGGATGTTCGCGCCCTCGACCGTGATGCTGACCGGGATCATCTGGTAGGGGCGGCCGAGGTAGTTCTTCGGGCCGAGCATGATGCCCTTGCCGCCCTGCACGTCCATGGCGTCGTTCGCGACCGTGCGGCCGAGCTCGGTCACGTGGTACTTGAGGATGCCGGCCGGCACCGACGGCTTCTCGCCGCCGTCGATCGCGCCGGTCGTCACGGAGCGGGCGGCGTCCATGATGTAGGTGCGCGCCGCCATGCGCGCGATCACGGCCTCCACGCCCTCGAACTTCCCGATCGGCAGGTTGAACTGGCGGCGGATGCGCGCGTAGGCGGCGGTCGAGTAGACGCCGCCCTTCGCGCCGCCGGTCGCGATCGAGGGCAGCGAGATGCAGCGCCCGACCGAGAGCTGCTCGACCAGCATGCGCCAGCCCTGGCCGGCCATCTTCGGCCCGCCGATGATCGCGTCCACCGGCACGAACACGTCCTTGCCCTGGATGGGGCCGTTCTGGAACGGGCCGTTCAGCGGGAAGTGGCGGCGGCCGATCGTGATGCCGGGCGTGTCGCGCGGGACGAGCGCCACGGTGATGCCGTAGTCGGTCTTCTCGCCGCCGAGCAGCTTCTCGGGGTCGAACAGCCGGAAGGCGAGGCCGATGATCGTCGCGATCGGCGCGAGCGTGATGTAGCGCTTGGAGAAGTTGAGCCGGATGCCGACGACCTCGCGCCCCTGGTACATGCCGCGGCAGACGATGCCGGTGTCGGGGATCGCGCCGGCGTCCGAGCCGACGCGCGGGCCCGTCAGGCCGAAGCAGGGGATCTCCTCGCTGCGCGCGAGCCGCGGCAGGTAGTAGTTCTTCTGCTCCTCGGTGCCGTAGTGGAGGAGGAGCTCCGCGGGGCCGAGCGAGTTCGGCACGACGACCGTCGAGGCGAGCATGCTCGAGCGGCTCGCGATCTTCACCACCACGGTCGAGTGCGCGTAGGCGGAGAACTCGAGGCCGCCGTACTTCCGGGGGATGATCATCGCCCAGAAGCCCTTCTTCTTCAGGAAGTCCCAGACCTCGGGCGGCAGGTCAGCGCGCCGGTGCGTCGCGTCGAAGTCGTCGATCATCCGGCAGAGCTCTTCGCAGGGCCCGTCGATGAAGGCCTGCTCCTCGGGCGAGAGCGCGGGCGCCTTGGCGGCCAGCAGCTTCGGCCAGTCGGGCCCGCCGGTGAACAGCTCGCCGTCCCACCAGACCGTGCCGGCCTCGAGCGCCTCGCGCTCGGTCGTCGACATCGGGGGCAGCATCCGCTTGAAGACGAGCAGGAAGCGGTTCGAGATGAGCACGCGCCGCAGCGGCCGGACGTTCAGCAGCGCATGCGGGATGAAGAGCGCCCAGAGCACGGCCTTCCAGGCGTCCGGGCCGGCCCCGAGGCCGGTATAGGCGACGAGGATGGCGCCGAGCGCGAGGGTCGCGACGCCTAGGCTGGCGCGGGCGTAGGCGAGCCACAGCACCACGACGAGGAACAGCAGCAGCCAGAGCAACGCCATCAGCATGGGTCCGACCTTATACCCGTTTGCACCGCAAAACGAGCCTGCTATGTCATGCTTTGCGCGGGGAGGGACTCGACACCATGAGCAATCTCGTCACGCGCGTCCAGAACATCCTGTTGACGCCCAGGACCGAGTGGCCGGTCATCGCCGCGGAGCCGGAAACCACTGCAGGACTCTACACCCGCTACATCCTGATCGTGTCGGCGCTCGGCCCGATCGCGATGTTCCTGAAGAGCACGCTGATCGGCACCAGCATCCCGTTCATGGGCACGTTCCGCATGGGGATGGGCGCGGGCCTCACCATGGCGGTGCTGAGCTACGTGCTCGGCTTGGTCGGCATCTTCCTGTTCGCCTGGGTGATCAACGCGCTCGCGCCGACCTTCGGCGGGCAGAAGGACTCCGTGCAGGCGCTGAAGGCGGCGGCCTACGGCGCGACCGGCGCCTGGGTCGGCGGCGTCGCGCAGATCGTCCCCTGGGTCGGCTGGATCGTGAGCCTCGCGCTCGCGATCTACAGCATCTACCTCCTGTACCTCGGGCTGCCGCACACGATGAAGGCGCCGGCCGACAAGGCCGCGGGCTACACGGCGGTATCCATCATCGTCGCCATCCTCCTGTACTGGGTGATCATGGCGATCGTCGGCAATGTCGCCGCGCGCGGCATGTTCGGCGCCGCCGGCTATCCCGGGATCACCTCGTCGTCCGGCAATTTCGAGAAGGGCAGCGGCGCCGCGGCGCTCGAGGAGTGGGCGAAGAACATGGAGGCAGCCGGCAAGGCCGTCGAGGACTCCGCGAAGCAGAACAACGGGCCGCCCTCCAGCGCCGCGATCGGCGCGCTGGTCGGCGCCGCGGTCGGCGGCGGCAAGGCCGTGGATGCACTGTCCTCGGAGGAGATCAAGGCCTACCTGCCCGAGACGCTCGGCGGGCTGCCGCGGACGTCCACCTCCGCCTCGCGGAACGCCGCGATGGGCTTCCAGGTGGCGGAGGCGAAGGCGGACTACGGCGACGGCGCCGGCAAGAACCTCCAGCTCGAGATCAACGACACCGGCGGCGCCCACGGGATCCTCGCGCTCGCGAGCTGGGCGAACATCGAGGAAGAGAAGGAATGGCAGGGCGGCTACGAGAAGACCTACCGCGCCGACGGCCGGATCGTGCACGAGCGCTGGGACTCGGGGAGCGGCTCCGGGGAGTTCAGCGTGATCGTCGGCAACCGCTTCTCGGTCGAGATCTCGGGCAACGCCGCGAGCATGGATGAGCTCAAGGCCGCGCTCGCGACCGGCGTTAACCTCGCCGCCCTCGAGAACGTCGCGAAGTCGGCGAAGCCGGCGGGTTAAAAGGGGACGTTCACCTTTTTGTAAAGGGGACAGCCACCTTTAGCCATGGACGCCCTGACACAGCGGCGTTGCAGCCGGTAGAGGTGGCTGTCCCCTTTACAAAAAGGTGAACGTCCCCTTTTACCACGCGATGCCGTAGTCCTCGCCGTGGTTGCTCGAGCCGCCCCAGAACGAGCCGTGCGCGCGGTCGATCAGGATCGCGTTGATCGGCCCTGAGGTGCGCGAGCGGTACTCCGCCTTGTAGCCGCGCGCCTTCAGCTCCCGCCGGACCCAGTCGGGCACGCCCGTGTTGAGCGTGATCCGCCCGGGGAATCGCTCGTGCGGGACGAAGGAATCCCGCATCTGCCAGCTGTTGAAGTTCGCCGCCTCGGCCGCCTGCTGCGGCGTCATGCCGAACTCGACGATGTCCAGGAAGAACTGCAGCAGGTTCTGGTCCTGGGTGTCGCCGCCCTGCACGGCGAACGCGAGCCAGGGCTTGCCGTCCTTGAAGGCCATCGACGGCGTCAGCGTCACGCGCGGGCGCTTGCCCGGCTCGATGACGTTGAACGGGTTGACGGCCGGGTCGATCACGAACTGCTGCGCGCGCTGGCTCATGCCGACGCCGGTGCGCCCCGCGATCACGGCCGGGATCCAGGCGCCCGAGGGCGTGATGGACACGAGCCAGCCGTCCTCGTCGGCGGCAATGACGGACGTCGTGCCGCGGAGCATCGAGCCCGTCTCCGGGTCCGTCGCGGCGGCGAAGCGCTCGGCGTCGAAGGCGGGCACGCCTTCCGCGGCGCGCTTCTTCAGGAGGTCCGCGTACGGGTTCGTGCCGCCCTGGAAAGGATACGGGTCGCCGGGCCCGATGGCCGGGTCGTTGGCGCCCGAGGGCGTGATCGCCGCCGCGCGCGACTTCGCGTACTCCTTGGACAGCAGGCCCCGGATCGGCTCCTCCGGCGGGAACGCGGGGTCGCCGTAGTAGAAGTCGCGGTCGGCGAAGGCGAGGTTCATCGCCTGGTACACGGTGTGGATGTAGTTCGCGCTGTTGTAGCCCATCGACTTCAGGTCGAAGTTCTCGAGGATGTCGAGCGCCTGCAGCAGCACCGGGCCCTGCGTCCAGTGGTCGAGCTTGTACACCTCGATCCCGCGGTAGGTCGTGCGGCGCGGCTCCTCGAGCTTCACGCGCCAGTTCGCGAGGTCCTCCTGGGTGATCAGCGCGCCTTCCTCGCGCGCGCCGCGCACGAATTCCTCCGCGACGTCGCCGCGGTAGAAGCGGTCGTAGGCGGCGGCAAGCGCTTCCTTCCGCGACTTGCCCGCCTTGAGCGCCTGCGCCTCGGCCTCGACGAGCTTCCGCAGCGTTGCCGCGAGGTCGGCCTGCCGGAAGACTTCGCCCGCGACGGGCGCCTCGCGCGCCTCGCCCGCGTGCGGGAGCATTACGGCCTTCGCGTAGCGCCACTGCTTCAGCTTTTCCTTGTCCGCCTCGATGTCGTCCGCGGTCTCCGCGTCGATCGCGTAGCCGTCGGCGAGCTCGATCGCGGGCGCGAGCACCTCGGCGAGCGAGAGCGTGCCGAACTCCGAGAGCATCGTGATCAGCGCGCCGGGCGTGCCGGGCGTCACGGCCGAGAGCGGGCCGTCCTCGGGCGGGCCGTCGAGGCCCCTGGACTTGTAGAACTCCGCCGTCGCCCCGGTCGGCGCGACGCCGAGGCCATTGACCGCGATGACCTTTCCGGTCTTCGGGTGGTAGATGAGCGCCTGCGTCTCGCCGCCCCAGGAGAGCACGTCCCACATCGTCGACGTCGCGGCCAGCATCGCGCAGGCGGCGTCGACGGCGTTCCCGCCCTTCTCGAACATCCGCGCGCCCGCGGTGGCGGCGAGCGGCTTGCCCGTGATCGCCATCCAGTGCGTGCCGTGCAGCGGCGGCTTCTGCGTCTTCTCCTGCGCGGCCGCGGGCAGGGCCGCGGCGAGAGCGAGGACGGCGGCAAGCGCGGCGATCCGGGCGTTTCGCATCGTGTGTCTCCCGATCAGATGAGGTCCTTGACGCCCGCGCGCTCCTCGAGGAGCTCCTGGTGCGTCGCGTCCATGCGCCCGCGCGTGAACTCGTCGATCGCGAGCCCCTGCACGACGGCGTACTTCCCGCCCTTGCAGGTCACGGGACAGGAATAGATGACGCCCTCGGCGATGCCGTAGCTGCCGTCGGAGGGCACGGCCATGCTGACCCAGTCGCCCTCGGGCGTGCCGAGCGTCCAGTCGCGCATGTGGTCGATGGCGGCGGAGGCGGCGGAGGCCGCGGACGAGGTGCCGCGCGCCTTGATCACCGCGGCGCCGCGCTGCTGCACGGTCGGGATGAACTCGTCGCGGTACCAGGCCTCGTCCACCAGCGACTTCGCGGGCTTGCCGGCGACCGTGCAGTGCGAGAGGTCGGGGTGCTGCGTGGCGCTGTGGTTGCCCCAGATGATCATGCGGCGCACGTCGTTGACGTGCCTGCCCGTCTTGGCCGCGACCTGCGCGAGGGCGCGGTTGTGGTCGAGCCGCGTCATCGCCGTGAAGTTCCGCCGGTCGAGGCCGGGCGCGTTCGCCGCCGCGATCAGCGCGTTCGTGTTCGCCGGATTGCCGACGACCAGCACGCGCACGTCGCGGCTCGCGGCCGCGTCCAGCGCCTTGCCCTGCGCCGAGAAGATCTGCGCGTTCGCGAGCAGGAGGTCCTTGCGCTCCATGCCGGGCCCGCGCGGGCGCGCGCCCACGAGCATCGCGTAGTCGCAGTCCTTGAAGGCGAGCTTGGCGTCGTCCGTTGCCGTGATGCGGTTCAGCGTCGGGAACGCGCAGTCCATGAGCTCCATGACGACGCCGCCGAGCGAAGGCAGCGCGGGCGTGATCTCGAGCAGGTTCAGGTTGACCGGGCGCTGGGCGCCGAGCATCTGGCCGGAAGCGACGCGGAAGGCGAGCGCGTAGCCGATCTGGCCGGCGGCGCCCGTGATCGTGACGGTGGCGGGCTTGGACAAGCGGGACTCCGGGGTGGCCTCTCGCGAGGGGGCCGTAGTTTACGACAAAAGGGGACGCTCACCTTTTCCCGCTCATGCTTAAATGGGGACCGCGCCGGTCCGGCGCGGAGGGGGTGATGAAGGGCGAGCCGCAGATCCATCCGGGCAGCACGGATGAATTCGCGTGGGATGCGTCCGCGAACCCGCTGCCGGCGGCGGTGGACGTCGCGGTCATCGGCGGCGGCATCGTCGGCTGCTCGACCGCGTACTACCTCGCCCGCGCGGGCGTCTCCGCCGCCGTCTTCGAGAAGGGCCGCATCGGCGGCGAGCAGTCCGGCCGCAACTGGGGCTGGGTGCGCCAGCAGTGCCGCTCGCCGGTCGAGCTGCCGCTGATGATGCAGAGCCTCGCCCTCTGGAAGGCGCTGCCGGCCGAGCTCGGCGAGGACATCGGATTCCGCCAGGGCGGCACGCTCTACCTCGCCGAGGACGAAGCCCAGCTCGCGGAGCTCGCCAGATGGCTGGACGTCGCCCGGGCGCACGGCCTCGACACCCGCATCGTGAAGGGCGCGGAGCTCGCGGCCGCCTTCGCGGCGGGCGGGCGCTTCGCCGGCGCGCTGCGGACGCCTAGCGACGGGCGGGCCGA
>DASSUY010000169.1:0-17568 GCA_035706525.1 Steroidobacteraceae bacterium | reverse complement strand
ACGCTGGACGCGCTCGAGACCGGCCCGGCCGTCTACCACCGGTACTTCATGCACAAGTGGCGCCGCTCGCTCCTGCTGAAGCAGGCCGCGTGGCCGGGACACTACGACTTCGGGGACCTCCTGCGCGATACGTCGCTCAGGAACATGACCGCGCGCATGGTGGAGCGCTACACCGGCTATCCGGACCTCTCGAGCTATCTCCGCGGCTACGCGATCACCGACGGCGTGCTCGAGTCGCTGGCCGCGCCGGCGAGCCTCGTGACCTCGGCCGACGACCCGATGATCCTCGCGCGCGACCTCGGTCGCCTGGCGCAGCCGCCGTCGCTCGAGGTCACGCTCACGGAGCGCGGCGGCCACTGCGGGTTCATGGACGCCCTCGGCGGGCCGAGCTGGATCGACCGGCGGATCGTCGCGGAATTCGACCGCGCCTGATCAGGCGCCGGAGGCCTCGCGCATCAGCGCGAGCCATTTGAGGTAGCGCGCGAGCAACCTCTGGTCCGGCTCTGGCTCGAACCGCTCGACGGGCGGTCCCGCGAAGCCGGCGGGCCGGCCCGCGACGAGGAAGGCGAGGCCGCGCGAGGTCGCCTCGCGGTCGCTCGCGCGATCCACGGGCACGCCCGCGAGGCAGGCCAGCATCCGGCAGAGCAGCCGGTTCTCCGCGAGCCCGCCGCTCGCGACGAGGCGCGTCGGCGCCGGCCGGTGCCTGTCCATCTCGTCGAGGTTGGCCTCCAGCAGGAAGGCGACGCTCTCGAGGACGGCGCGGCACTGCTGCAGGTCCGTGCCTTCGCCGACGAAGCGCGACTCGAAGTCCGGCACCCAGAACGGCGAGGCGAGCCCGGAGACGCCGTTCAGGAAGAACGGCGCGCCCTCGTCCGCGAGCTCCGCATTGCCGAGGAGGGCGAGCAACCGGTCCGCAGCGGATCCCTGGTGCCGCTCGAGCCAGTCGAGCGCGGCGCCCGCGCCGTTGACCGAGCCTTCGAGCACGAAGTCCGCTTCGTCTCCTTCCATGCGGATGACGCTGGTCAGGAGGGGCGCCGCACGCAGCGCCTCCGTCGCGGGCCGCAGCACGAACGCGCCGGTGCCGAGGTTCACGTACGCCGCGTCGAAGTCGAGCGGCCCGGCCGCGAACGGCACCACGGACTGGTCCCCGTTGCAGACGACGAGCGGGATGCGCGCGCCTTCCGCCGCGAGCGTGCCGAACGCGTGGGTCGTGCCCGTCGCGCGGGGCAGGATGGACGCCGGGACGCCGAACAGGGCGAGCAGCTCCGGCGACCAGTTGCGCGTGAAGGGCGACCAGAGGAGCGTGCGCGCCGCGGTCGAGGCGTCGGCGAACAGGGGCCGCTCCGCCAGCAGGCGGTGCAGCATGAAGCTCGCGAGCGGGCCGGCGCGCAGGCGCGACTGCGCCGCGGCCGCGCGCACGGCCGGCAGGTGGTCGAGGCACCAGCGCAGCTTGCTGGCGCCGTAATGGGGCGAGAGCGTCAGGCCCGTCAGCCGCTGCACCTCGTCCGCGCGGCGCGAGAGTCCGCGGAGCCAGGCGGCGTTCCGCGTGTCCTGCCAGGAGATCACGGGCGCGAGGGCGCGGCCGTCCTCGGCGTCCCAGCATGCGAGGCTCGAGCGCTGGACCGCGAGGCCCGCGGCCTTCCAGCGACTCGCGGGGACGATCCCGGCGAGCTCCGCGAGCGCCGTGCCGACGCTCGCGAGGATCTCCTCGGGATCGTGCTCGACGTGGCCGAGCGCGTTGCGCTCCGTCGCGATCGTGACGAGGGCCGCGCCTTCGAGCGTGCCGTCCGGGGAGTAGGCGCTCGCGCGCGTGGCGTGGCCGCCCTGGTCGATCGCGACGACGACCTCGCCCGTCATGCGCCGGCCGCCCCGCCCGCGGCGAGCGCGGCCGCGAGCCGGCGGGGCGCCATCGACTCGACCATCGCTGCGCCGCGCGCAGCGAGCTCGCGCGCGTGGTCGGCGTCCGTGACCTCGTAGATGACCCAGGTCCAGGGGCCCGCCGGCAGCGGGCGGCCGGCCGCGAGTCGCGTGTGGTTGCAGAAGACGTACTCGGGCTGCATCAGCTCGAGCACCGGCCGCAGCTGCCCCGGGTCGCCGTCCAGCACCCAGCCGATCCGCATGCCGCCCGCCGCGCGCGCGTGCCTGACCGCGTCGGCGTCGAAGGAGATGATCGTGCAGCGCTCGCGGACGGGCGCGACGGCGGCCAGGATGCGCTCCATGCAGTGCGCGAGGCCGTGGTGAACGAGGCTCCCGCGCTTGACCTCGACGAAGGCGCGGGCCGCGGGATTGTCCGCCATGCGGGCGACGACCGCCGACAGCCGCGGCAGCGCCGTGCCCGCGTGCGCGCGCCCGAAGCGGGCGGGCTCGCCGGCGTCCACGCCGTCGAGGCGTCCCGAGTGCATGAAGCGCACGTCGCCGGTCGAGCCGGTCGTGCGGTCGAGCGAGGCGTCATGGATCACGAAGGGCACGCCGTCGGAGGAGAGGTGCACGTCGACCTCGACGTGCGCGATGCCGTGCCGCCAGGCCGCCTCGAGAGCCGGGATCGTGTTCTCCGGAAAGTGTTCCGCGTCGCCCCGGTGTGCGACGATCTCGGGCGCCATGCGGGGAATTATAGTCGTCTCCTGCCTCGCCGCCTTCGCCGTCGCCGGCTGCGGCCGCGAGGAGTCCGCCTGGGAGGAGGCGCGGCGCGCGAACACGGTCGCCGCCTACGAAGGCTACATGGAGCGCCATCCCGCGGGCGCGCATGCGGCGCAGGCGCGCGCCGGCATCCGCGCGCTCGAGGACGACGCCGCCTGGGCGCGCGCGGAGCGCATCGGCACGCCGGAGGCCTGGCAGCGCTACCTCGCCGGAAGGCCATCGGGTCGTCACGCCGAGCTCGCCCGCCGGATGCTCGTCGACTTCATTCCGCCCGCGCCGTCGCCGCCCGCGCCGTCGCCGCCGGGCGCCGTGTTCGAACTCCAGTTGGGCGCCTGGCGCGACGAGGCCGCCGCACGCGCGGCACTCGAAGGCTGGCGCGACGGGCGCGCAGCCCTGCTGGAGGGCCAGCCGCTGCGGCTCATGGCGCCCTTCGGGGACGGGCCGCCGCTCTGGCGCCTGCGCGCGGGCCCGCTCCCGGAAAGCGCCGCCCGCGCCCTGTGCGAAAGGATTCGCGCGGGCGGCGCGGACTGCGCCCCCGCGCTCGCCGTCTCAGCCGGCGACGCGCCGCCATAGCGCGCGGCCGATGAGCCGCGCCTGGTCGGCGAGCCCGAACCGCTTCAGGTTCGTCCGGATGACGCCCTCGGTGAAGCGCGTGCGCTTCGAGTAGTCGATCCGCACGTCGACGAGCACGGGCGAGCCCGCGTCGGCGAGGTCGAGCGCCTCGCCGACGACGCGCACGGCGTCGTCGTCGCGCGGGAGCTGCCGGTAAGCGATGCGGTTCGCGCGCGCGAGCCCCTCGAGGTCGAGCTCCGGCAGCACCGTGCAGGTCTTCCGGTTGTAGGGCGTCGCCTGGGCCTGCGCGATCTGCGCGAGCTCCCCGTCGTTGAAGACGAACCAGGCGACGCCGGCACCCTGTGCCACTGCGGTCGCCATCTCGAGCCCCGTCATGCGCGCGGCGCCGTCGCCGACGATGCCGACGACGGTCCGCCCGGGGCGGGCGAGCTTCGCGCCGATCGCGCCAGGGATGCAGTAGCCCATCGAGTTGAAGTCGGAGGGCGAGAAGTAGCAGCGCGGCGCGCGGATCGGCATCAGCTCGGCGACCAGGAAGGTGTGGTTGCCGTCGTCGGCGACGACGATGCCGTCGTCCGGCATCCGCGCGCGAAGCGCGTCGAAGAACCGCTGCGGGTTCACGCGCCCCTTGGGGTCGTGCGCGAGCCATTCGGCGCGGTAGGCGGCCTTGTCCTTCGCGATGGCCCCCGCCACGGCATCCGCGCGCGAGCCCGCGCGCTCAGGGCCGAGCGCGTCGACGAGCCCGCGGAGCACGGCCCGCGCGTCGCCCTCGAGCGAAACGGCGGCCGGGTAGTTCGCGTTGAAGACGCGCGGGTTGACGTCGACGTGCACGAGGCTGGCCGGAGGTTCCCAGCCGTAGCTGCCGGTCGGGATCTCGGCGAAGCGCGTGCCGACGGCGAGCAGCGCATCGCAGCGGGCGAAGGCGTTCTCGACCGCGGGCACGGCGGCCGGCCCGAGCGCGAACCCGGCGTGCAGCCGATGCTGCGCGGGAAAGGCGGAGAGCCCCTGCAGCGTCGTCGCGGCCGGCGCGCCCAGGAGCTCGGCGACGGCGAAGAGCTCGGCGGTCGCATCGACGGCGCCCCAGCCGCAGAAAATCGCCGGGTGCCGCGCGGCGCGCAGGAGCTCGGCGGCGCGCTCGAGGTCGGCGGCAGCCGCCCGCGATGCCGCGGGCGGGGCCGGCAAGAAGGCGGGCGCATCGCCCGCCTCGCCCGGCATCAGCTGGAGGTCGACGGGCAGTTCGACGAAGACAGGGCCCGGCTCGCCTGTCGTCGCGATGCGCCAGGCCTCGTGGATGACGGGAATCACGTCCGCGTGGCGCTCGACGCGCCAGCGCGCCTTGGTGATCGGCGCGACGAGCGCCTGCTGGTCCATGTCGTGCAGCTGGTAGGCCCGGCCGGTGTCGCGGCGGACGCCGCCTGCGATCACGAGCATCGGGATGCCGTCGAGGAAGGCCTCGCCAATCCCGCTCGCCGCGTGCGTCACGCCGGCGGCGGGGACGATCGCGAGGCAGCCGACCCCTGCGCCCGTGCGGCTGACCGCGTCCGCCATGAAGGCGCCGCCGCACTCGTGCGCGACGAGGACGGGCGTGATCGATTCCGAGGCGCCGAGCTCGTCGTAGAGCTCGGTGTTGTGCACGCCGGGGATGCCGAAGGTGAAGCGGACGCCGAGTTGTTCGAGCGCGATCCGCGCGAGCCGTGCCGCCGTCGCCTTAGAAGGCATTGATCCCGGTCAGCTCGCGGCCGATCGTGAGCTGGTGGATGGTTTCCGTGCCCTCGTAGGTGATGACGCTCTCGAGGTTCAGCGCGTGGCGGATCGGGACGTATTCCGCGCTGATGCCCGAGCCGCCCAGCATGTCGCGCGCGTCGCGCGCGACGTCGAGCGCCATGCGGCAGGTGTTCCACTTGGCGAGGGAGACCTGCGCGGGCTGCATCCGGCCCGCGTCCTTAAGGCGCCCGAGCCGGAGCGACATGAGCTGCGCGGCGGTGATGCCGCGCGCCATCTCCGCGAGGCGGATCTGGATCGCCTGGTTCGCCGCGAGCGGGCGGCCGAAGAGGATGCGGGTCTGCGTGTAGTCGAGCAGCTGCGCGAGGCAGGCCTGCGCCGCGCCGATCACGCCCCAGGTGATGCCGTAGCGCGCCTGCGTCAGGCAGGAGAGCGGCGCCTTGAGGCCGACCGTGCTGCCCGGCAGCAGGTTCTCCTCCGGCACGACGACGTCCTCGAGATACAGCGCGCCGGTCGCCGAGGCGCGCAGCGAGAACTTGCGCTCGATCTCGGGCGCCGCGAACCCGCGCATGCCCTTCTCGACGATGAAGCCGCGGATGCCTTCCTCGGTCTTCGCCCAGACGACCGCGAGGTCCGCGATCGGGGCGTTCGTGATCCACATCTTCGCGCCGTTCAGCACCCAGTCCTTCCCGCGGCGCTTCGCGTGGGTCTTCATGTTCACGGGGTCCGAGCCGCCGTGCGGCTCGGTGAGGCCGAAGCAGCCGATCAGTTCGCCCGTCGCCATGCGAGGCAGGTACTTCCGGCGCTGCGCTTCGCTGCCGAAGGCGTGGATCGGGTACATGCACAGGCTCGACTGCACGGACACGAAGCTTCGGATGCCCGAGTCGCCGCGCTCGAGCTCCTGGCAGATGAGCCCGTAGGAGACCGAGTTCATGCCGGCGCAGCCGTAGCCCTCGATCGAGCTGCCGAGGAGGCCCAGCCCCGCGATCTCGGGGACGAGCTCGCGGGGGAAGGTGTGGTTCTCGAAATGCTCCCGGATGACGGGCAGCACCTTCTCGTCGACGAGGCGCGCGACCGCGCCCTGCACGGTGCGCTCCTCCTCGGTGAGGGCCTCACCGATGTCGTACAGGTCGAGCGGGTTCAATCAGAGGGCATCCCGAGCCGGGCGACGAGGTCCTGGGCCATGCCCTCCGCGTCGCGGCCCTTGCCGACCGCCGCCTCGAGCTCGCCCTTCGCCTGCAGGGCGCCGGCCTCCTGCCAGGCGGATTGCGCGCTCGCGAGCGCCGCCTTCGCCTCGTCGAGGAGCTGGCGGTCCATGCCGTCGGGCAGCTTCTTCATGCGCCCGAGCTCGTCGAGTCGGGTGCCGATGCCGGTGAAGCGGTCGGGCAGCGTCGCGGAGAGGCGCTTCCAGTCCGCGTCCAGCTCCGCGAGGTGCTTCTCCTTCGCGGCGGCAGCCTCCTTCGCGAGCGCCTCGGCCTTCGCGGGCACGTCCTTCACCGCCGCGATGGCCTCCGGGTAGCGCTCCTCGTCGAAGGCCTTGCGCGCCGCGTCGAGCTCCGCCTTGGCCTCGGCGTAGCGCTCGGGCACGTATTTCTGCGCGTCCTCGTACACCGCGTTCAGCGCGTCGGCCGCCGCGTCGATCGCCTCCTGCGCCGGGTCCTTCTGCGAGCAGGCGGCGATGGCGGCCGCGGCCGCAAGCGCGGCGATGAAGTTGCGGAAGCGCACGGCCGGCCTCAGGACGCCTTGACGTCGAGCTTTTCCATGATCGCGGCGATCTTCGCCTTCGCGTCGCGTGCCGCGGTCACGGAGGCCTCGAATGTCGCGCGGGTCATGTCGGCGGCGGCCTTGCTCCAGGCGTCGCGGGCGGCGTCGTATTCGGCGATCGTCGCCTTCCACTCGTCGCCGCTCATGCCCTTCGGCGGGCGGCCGCGCTGCGAGCTGATCTTCCTGTCCATGGCCGAGATCATCCCGGGCATGGTCTTGACGAGCTCGCCCCATTCGCTGTCGAGGGCGGCGAGGGCCTGGGCGCGCGCGACGCGCGCGTCGGCGACGGCGCGCTTCAGCGCGTCCTGCGCGGCAGCCGCCCCGGTCACGACGTCGCCGTAGTCCTCGGCGGCCATCGAATCGCGGAGCCCCGCGACGCTCTTCTCGAGCTCGGCGTAGCGCTCCGGAAGGTACTTCTGGATCTCCGCGCCCGCTTCGCTGAACTTGGCTTCGACGGCGGCGAGCGCCTGCTCGGCGGGCTCCTTCTGGCTCGCGCAGGCCGCGAGGCCGAGGGCCACGGCGGCGAGCGCCGCTGACAGGAAAGCCTTCTGGATCCGGATCATTTCGGTCTCCCCCACGGCTGTTGCCGACCGCCTAGATTAGCACCGTTCGGGTAGGATTCGGCGCGTGAAGATCCCCGAGATCATCATGGTCGAAACCGTGCACCAGCCGGGAAGCCTCGCGAAGGTCCTGCAGGTGATCGCGGCCGCGGACCTCACGATCGACCACCTGCAGGCGCTGCGCCGCGACAAGGGCCGCACCGTCTGGGAAATCACGCTCGAGATGGACGAGGAGGCGGATCGCAGCCTCTACGACCGCATCGACGCGCTGCCCGGCGTCCGCTTCGTCGGCAAGTCCGACCGCGTCTTCGACCGGCACCGCGGCGGCAAGATACGCACGGCCTCGGCGATCCCGATCACGACGCAGCAGGTGCTGCGCGACATCTACACGCCGGGCGTCGCGCGCGTCTGCCTCGCGATCCACAAGGACCCGGCGCTCGCCTGGGAATACACGAGCCTCGGGAATTCGGTCGCGATCGTCACGAACGGCACCGCCGTGCTCGGCCTCGGCAACATCGGCGCGCTCGCGGGCCTGCCGGTCATGGAAGGCAAGGCGGCGCTGTTCTCGACGCTCGTCGGCATCCACGCCGTGCCGATCCTGCTGGAGGAAACGGACACCGCGCGCTGCATCGACCACATCGCGGCGGTCGCGGGCGGATTCGGCGCCGTCCAGCTCGAGGACTTCGCGGCGCCCGCCTGCTTCGCGATCGAGGAGGGCCTCCGGGCGCGGCTCGACCGGCCCGTGCTCCACGACGACCAGCACGGCACGGCGGTCGTGACGCTCGCGGCCGTCCTGAACGCCGCCCGCCGGACGGGTCGCGAGCTCGGCGACTGCGTCGTCGGCCAGGTCGGCCTCGGCGCCGCCGGCATCGGCATCGTGAGGCTCCTGCAGCGCGCGGGTGCGAGGCGCGTCCTGGGCGCGGACCTGGACGCCGCGGCCATCGCGCGACTCGTCGCGATGGGCGGCGAAGCCTCGGACCTCGGCGCCATCATGAAGCAGGCCGACGTCGTCATCGCGACCACCGGGGCGCGCGGCCTGATCCGGCCGGAGATGGTGCGCGCCGGCCAGATCATCCTCGCGCTCTCGAACCCCGACCCCGAGATCGAGCCGGGCGTCGCGCTCGCCCACGGCGCGGCGATCGCCGCCGACGGCAAGGGCATCAACAACCTGCTGGGATTCCCGGGGCTCTTCAAGGGCGCGCTGGAGGCGCGCGCCCGCCGCTTCACCGACGCCATGCTGCTGGCGGCGGCGTCCGCGATCGCGGGGCTGGCGCAAGGGGACGACCTGGTGCCGGACGCGCTCGACGTCGCGGTGCACCAGGCCGTCGCGGCGGCGGTCAGGCAGTCATCGCTGAGCGGAGCTTGACGAGGGCGGCCGCCTCGATCTGGCGGATGCGCTCGGCCGAGACGCCGTAGTCCGCGGCCAGCTCCTGCAGCGTCTTCTTCTCCTCGCCGAGCCAGCGCGAGCGGACGATGGTGCGGCTGCGCTCGTCGAGGCCCTCGATCGCCGAGGCGAGCCTCGTGGAGACGGCGCCTTCCCATTCGTCCTGCTCGACGATGGCGGCGGGGTCCGACTCGGCGGAGGCGAGGAAGTGCGAAGGGGAGGCCGGCGCGTCCTCTTCGCCCGCCTCCGGGAACGGGTCGAAGGACAGGTCGCGGGCGGACAGGCGACGCTCCATCTCGCGCACTTCGCCGGGCTCGACGCCGAGCTCGCCGGCGACGGCCTTCGTCTCGTCGTCCGAGAGCCAGGCGAGGTTCTTCTTCATGCGGCGCAGGTTGAAGAAGAGCTTGCGCTGCGCCTTGGTGGTCGCGACGCGCACGAGGCGCCAGTTGCGGATCACGAACTCGTGGATCTCCGCGCGGATCCAGTGCACCGCGAAACTGACGAGGCGCACGCCCATGTCCGGGTCGAAGCGCTTGACGGCCTTCATGAGGCCGACGTTGCCTTCCTGGATCAGGTCGCCGACGGGAAGCCCGTAGCCCAGGTAACCGCGCGCGATGTGGACGACGAAGCGCAGGTGCGAGAGCACGAGCGTGCGTGCCGCCTCGAGGTCGTTCTCCTCGCGGAAGCGGCGGGCGAGCGCCAACTCCTCCTCGCGCCCAAGCATCGGGATCGAGGACACGCGCTCGACGTAGGCCTCGAGACTTCCGACCGGGCCGGCGAGGGTGAGGGCCGAATTCCGAAGGGCCAGCGCATTGCCTGTCATGGTGTCGATGGATACCTCCTGCAGGGGGATACTAGCACTCGTGTCAATAGAGTGCTAAGAGCCGGGGGAAGTTCCCCGGAAGGCCGTGCGGCGGCTGGCGAGAAGCTTTTTAAATCAATCTGTTAGGCGCGCGGCTCGATGCGCCTGAGGTGGTAGCCAGCCGCCAGCCAGGCACCCAGGAACCCCAGGAAGGCGCCCCCGCCCGCGACCGCCGGCCATTCGCGGATCGAGAGGCCCTTGAGCGCGAAATCCGAGCCGTATGCGGCCGCGAGGCGGGCGAAGTAGGGAGAGAGGAGGTACAGCCCGCCCGCGATCAGCCCGACCGCCAGCAGGCCGCCCGCGAGCCCTTGCCACAGGCCGGAATACAGGAAGGGGCGGCGCACGAAGGCATTGCTGCCGCCGACGAGCTTGGTCACCTCGATCTCGGCCCGGCGGCCGTTGATCTCGAGCCGGATCGTGTTGCCGACGACGGCGAGGACGCCCGCCGCGAGGATCGCGGCGACCAGCAGCACGAGCTGCTGCATCGCGTCCTCGATCGCGTGCAGGCGACGGACCCAGGCCGTGTCCGCCTCGACGAGGTCGACGCCGTCGAGCTTGCCGATCGCGGCGGCGAGCGCATCGACCGCGGCGGCGCTGTCGTGCGGCGGCGCGGGCCGGACCGTGACGAGCCAGGGCAGCGGGTTGTCCGGCAGCGCCTTCAGCGCGTCGCCGATGCCGGAGCGCTCCCGGAACTCCGCGAGTCCCTCGTCGGGACTCACGAGCCCGGTCCCCGCGACGCCGCGCTCCCCGGCGATCGCCGCGGCGACGCGCTTCGCCTCCGCCTCGGTCGTGCCCATTTCCAGGTAGGCGGAGAGCTGGACGGTGTCGTCGAGCCCCTCGGTCACCACGCGCATGTTCGCGACGACGAGGTAGAGCGCCGCGGGCAGCGCGAGCGCGATCGCGATCACGAGCACGGTGAGCAGCGTCGCGAAGGGCTGGCGCGCGAGGCGGCCGAGCGAGCCGAGCAGCGCCTGCATGTGGCGCTCGAACAGGATGCCGAGGCCCTCACGCAGCGACATGCGGCACCTGCGAAAGGCGGCCCTGCTCGATGTGCACGCGACGCACGCGGAATCGGTCGAGGAGATGGACGTCGTGCGTCGCGACCAGCACGGTGACGCCGACCGCGTTGAAGCGCTGGAACAGGTTCATCACCTCGAGCGCGAGGTCCGGGTCGAGGTTGCCGGTCGGCTCGTCGGCGATCAGCACGGGCGGCTTCGTGATCACGGCGCGCGCGATGCCGACGCGCTGCTGCTCGCCGGCCGAGAGCTCCTGCGGGAACGAGCGCTCGCGGCCGAGCAGCCCGACCTGGTCGAGCGCCGCGCGCACGCGCTTGTCCATCTCGCGGCGCGGCACGCCGCCGATCGCGAGCGGCAGGGCGACGTTGTCGTACACGGGCCGGTCGTCGAGCAGGCGGTGGTCCTGGAACACGAAGCCGACCTGGCGCCGGAATGCCGGGATGGCGCGGCGCCGGAGCTTGCCCGTGTTCTTGCCGTTCACGGTGACTTCGCCGCGGGTCGGGCGCTCGAGCAGGGCGATCAGGCGCAGCACCGTGCTCTTGCCGGCGCCGGAGTGGCCGGTCAGGAACGCCATCTCCCCGGACTCGAGCTCGAAGGAGAGCTCCGACAGGGCTTCGCGCCCGTTCGGGTAGCGCTTGAAGACGCGGTCGAATCGGATCACGGCGCTTCGGCTGCCGGCGGGCGCAGCAGCCCCTCGACATAGGCACGGGCGTCGAAGATACCGAAATCCTCCGCCTGTTCGCCAACGCCGACGAAGCGGACCGGAAGCCCGAAGCGCTTCGCGATCGCGACGACGACGCCGCCCCTGGCCGTGCCGTCGAGCTTCGTGACGGCGATGCCGGTGACGCCGATCGCCCGGCTGAACTGCTCGGCCTGCCGCACGGCATTCTGGCCGAGGCTCGCGTCCAGCACGAGCAGCACCTCGTGCGGCGCCGACTCGTCCAGGCGCTTCAGGACCCGCGCGATCTTGGCGAGCTCGTCCATGAGGTGGGACTGCGTGTGCAGGCGGCCCGCCGTGTCCGCGATGAGCACGTCGGCGCCCCGCGCCTTTGCCGACTGCAGGGCATCGAACACGACCGCTGCCGGGTCGGCGCCCGTCGGCTGCGCGACGACGGGCACGCCATTCCGCTCCGCCCAGACGGCGAGCTGCTCGACGGCCGCCGCGCGGAAGGTGTCGCCCGCGGCGAGCATGACCGAGAGCCCGGAATCCTTCAGCCGCCGCGCCAGCTTGCCGATCGTCGTCGTCTTGCCGGAACCGTTCACGCCGACGACGAGGATCACGAAGGGCTTCTTCGAGCGGTCGACCTCGAGCGGCCGCTCGACCGGCTTCAGGATCGCGACCAGTGCGTCGGCGAGCGCGGCCTCGAGCGCCTTGGCGTCCGCGAGCTCGGAGCGCTCGACCTTGCGGTGCAGGCCGGCGAGGACCTCCGTGGTCGCCTCGACGCCGAGGTCGGCCTCCAGCAGCCGGGTCTCGAGCTCCTCGAGCAGCGCGGCATCGATGCGCCGCCCCGGAAGGAGGTCCGCGACCCAGCCAGCGCCCCGACCGACGCGCGCGCGCAGGCGCGCGAAGAACCCGCCATCGGCCTCGGTCAAGGTTCCAGGATGCCCGGGTTCGTGACGGCGAACGCGGTGCCCCCGGACACGGCGAGCGAGGCGGCGTGCGTCTGCATCTCGGTCGTCGCGTCGGGGCTCGGGTCGGTCGTGAGCAGCGAGCCGTGGGCACCCTCGGTGAAGTGCACCCAGGTGCCCGTGCCTGCGCCGACGGGGTTGAACCCCGGCGCCGCGGTCTTCACGAAAGGCGCGGCGGCGATGAGGCGCTGCGTCGCGGAATTCGGCACGACCGCGTCGCCCTCGACTTCCGTCAGCAGCACCGGCCTCGCCTCGACCGCGGCGGCGATGAAGTTGATCGGGTCGCCGGAGTCGACCGCCGTCTGCGCGTCGCGGAAGAACTGGTCGTAGAGCGTCGTGTTCGGCTGCAGGCCCTTGGCCGCGAGGCCGGCGTCGATGCGCGGACCGAAGCTGTCCGAGTCCTGCAGCAGGTAGGGCAGGTTGCCGCCCGGCACGCTGAGGTAGGCGGACAGCGTCGGGATCGGCATCGAGTTCGAGATCGTACCGACGATGGCGCCGAGCGAGAGCCCGGCGAAGTGGATCTGCGTGCCGTCGATGTCCGCGACCGTGTCGCCGTCGAGGTCGAGGTTCGGCAGCGATGCGACCAGCTGCACGATGTCGATCGCGGCCTGGCGCAGGTTGTCGCGCGTCGTGAGCAGGCTCGTCAGGTTGATGAAATGCGTGCCGGAGGAGTCGATGACGCCGTCCGGCCCGGGCGCGCCCGTCGCGTTGTTCACGAGGTCGACGTCGAACGTCCGCTCGGCGCCCGCCTGGTAGAGCAGGCTGCCCGGGTCCGTGATGCCGTGCAGGGGAATGTCGATCGAGGCGACGACGAAGCCCTGCGAGGCGTAGGTGCCCGCGACGGCGGCGGCCTGCGCGCGATTGCCGGTGATTCCGTGCTGGAAGACCACGACCGGCCAGCCGCCCGCGGGCTTCGCCTTGCCGCTCGCGGCGTTCGGCACGGTGACGAACAGGGGGATCGCAAGGTCCGCCTTGGCGACCGGCACGGGATTGAACCGCGTCAGATTCGTGGACGGAACGCCCGGGCCGCCCGGCGCGGCTTCCCAGGTGCCCGTGAGCGGCGCCGCCGGGTCGAGGTAGTACGGGATCGCGAGCTGGCCGACGTAGACGTCCGCGATGGGCGGCAGCAGCGGGTTGAGCGTCGAGAGGTCGACGCCCGTCGGGACCACGCCGATGCCTCCCGGCTGGGCGAGCGCGGTCGCGAAGGCCATCGTGTCCGTCGTCGACTGCGTCGAGAAGGAGAAGCTGAGCACGATCGCGCTCGCCGGGATGTTCGCGCCGGCCGCGATCGCGAGGTGTGCGAAGGTCAGGCGGCAGATCCCGTTCAGCGTCGTGTTCGTGACGCTGGCGCAGGTCGGCGGCGAGACGCCCCCCGCGAGGTCGGCGGCGGCCGCGTCGCGCACGGTGAGGTAGTCGCGGTCCGCGGTCGCGGCATTGCCGCTCGTGTCCCGGAGCCCGTTCGTCAGCAGGACGAGGTAGCCGACGTTCGTCGCGCCCGTCGACGGGGTCAGCGGCTTCAGCGGCACGATCTCGAGCGTCGAGCCCGCGGAGTCGGCTGCGGTCGCGACGCGGGCCGTGTAGTCCGTGCCGTAGACGAGCGGCCGGCGGACGCCGACCGTCGCCTTCGTGGCGTTGTCCACGTCCACCTCAACCACGATGACCGTCGCCGGCGAGATGGTCGCCGCGTCGATGGGAGCGGAGAAGCGCGCCGTGATGGTGGCGTTCGTCGAGTAGCCGTCGAGCGCGTTGATCGCCGCGGCGTTCGGCAGGAACGGCGTCACCGGAATGTTCAGCGTGCCGTCCGTCGAGCCGTTGAAGTAGAGGTCGGTCGGGTAGGGCAGCACGCCGGAAGCCGGGATGAAGCTCGCGTGGAATACGCCGACGCCCGCGTTCGAGCCCGGATCGTTGTTGCCCGAAGTCGGATCGGTCGGGCCGATGCTGTCGGAGCTCGACCCGCTGCAGCCTGCGAGCAGGACGCCGGCGAACAGGAGTGCGGCCGGGAGGCGATTGCGCATGACGAGGGCTCCGGAAATGCGGATGTCGCGGACGCGTATCATCGCGCAAGTCTAAGGGATGTGCGCTGCAAAAAATGACCGATACCCTGCGCATCATCGGCGGCGAATGGCGCGGGCGCCGGATCCGCTTTCCGGGCACGGCCGGGATCCGGCCGACGCCCGACCGGGTGCGGGAAACGCTGTTCAACTGGCTCGCGGCGGTCGTCCCGGGCAGCCGCTGCCTCGACCTGTTCGCGGGCAGCGGGGCACTCGGCCTCGAGGCGCTCTCGCGCGGCGCGCGCGAGGCGACCTTCGTCGAGCGGGATCGCCGGAACGCCGCGCGGCTCAGCGAGACGGTCGCGCTGCTCGCGCCCGGCCGGGCGGCCGTCGTCGTGGCGGACGCGCTCGCCTGGCTCTCGGGCCCCGCGACGGCTTACGACATCGCCTTCGTGGACCCGCCGTTCGATTCCGGCCTGCGGGAAGGGGCGCTGCAGGCGCTCGAGGAGCGCGGCTGGCTCGCGCCCGAGGCCTTCGTCTACGTGGAGATGTCCGCGCGGGAAGGCCCGCCGAGGCTGCCCGCGGGCTGGACGCTGCACCGGACCGGCCGCGCCGGGGCCGTCGGGTATCATCTGGCCCGACGCGGCCGGCAGGGGACGGGCACTTGAATCCGAAGCGCAATGCGGTTTACCCCGGGACGTTCGACCCGATCACCAACGGCCACCAGGACATCGTGCGGCGCGCGGCCGGCATCTTCGACCGCGTGGTGATCGGCATCGCCGCGAACCCGGGCAAGGCGCCGATGTTTCCCCTGGACGAGCGCGTCGAGCTCGCGAAGCAGGCGCTCGCGGACCTCCCGAACGTGACGGTGATCGGCTACACGGGCCTCACCGTCGATTTCGCGCGCGAGCAGCGCTGCGGGATCGTGGTGCGGGGGCTCAGGGCGCTGTCCGACTTCGAGTTCGAGTTCCAGCTCGCGAACATGAGCCGGCACCTCGGGCGCGAGATCGACTACGTGTTCATGACGCCGCAGGAGCAGTTCACCTTCATCTCCTCGACGCTCGTGCGAGAGATCGCGATGTTCGGCGGCGACGTGTCGCAGTTCGTGCACCCGGCCGTCGCCCAGGCGCTCGCGAAGCGCAGGAAGCAGGCCGGCGCCTAGCGCTGGCAGCCGGGGCACCAGTAGGTGCTGCGGGCGCCCTGGGTGAACTGGCGGATGGGCGTGCGGCAGCGGCGGCAGGGCCTGCCCGCGCGCTCGTAGACGAAGAGCCGCTGCCGGAAGTAGCCCGGCATGCCCTCGGGGTTCACGTAGTCGCGAAGCGTCGTCCCCCCGACGCCGATCGCCTCGGTCAGCACGTCCCGGATCGCCTTCGCGAGCGCTTCCATCCGCTCGCGGCTCACGCGGCGCGCCTGCGTCCCCGGACGGATGCGCGCGCGGAAGAGCGCCTCGCTCGCGTAGATGTTGCCGACGCCGGCGACGTTGCGCGAATCCAGGATGAAGAGCTTGATGGCGACCCTGCGGCCGCGGGCGCGGCGCCAGAGCAGCTCGCCGGTGAACTCCGCGGACAGGGGCTCGACCGCGAGGCCCGCGAGCAGCCGGTGGCGCGCGGGATCGCCGGCCGTGAAGAGGAGGCAGCCGAAGCGGCGCGGGTCGTTGAACCGGAGGCGCCGGCCCGAGTCGAGCACGAGGTCGAAGTGGTCGTGCGCGAGCGGCGGCGACCCGGCGTCGAGGACCCGGAGGCTCCCCGACATGCCGAGGTGCAGGATCAGCGTGCCGGCGTCGGTGCGGACGAGGAGGTACTTGGCGCGCCGCTCGACCGCGCGGATCCGGGCGCCGGCGAGCTTCGCCGGGAGGCCGCGCGGCACGGGCCAGCGCAGCCTCCGCTCGCGGAGCTCGAGCGCGTCGATGCGCCGGCCGACGAGCCAGGGCTCGATGCCCCGGCGCGTCGTCTCTACCTCCGGCAGCTCCGGCATGCCACGGGGCTTCGCCTCAGAAGCGGGTCCTGAACGAGGCGCCGATGATGCGCGGCTCGTTGTCGAAGCCGGTCAGGTTGTTGAAGTCGATGGCGCCCTTGACGTTCTCTTCGTCGGTGATGTTCCGCCCGAACAGCGCGACTTCCCACTTGCCGCCGTTCGCCGAGTAGCCGATGCGCGCGCCGCCCTCGAAGTTGCCGTCGCTCTGGAACTCCTCCGCCTCGTAGATGAAGAAGTTCGTCTTGCCCTGGAACGACCAGTCCGTGTAGAAGAACAGCTCGCCGTTGCCGAGCGGGATCCCGTAGCGCGCCGTGATCGTCGCGACGTACTCCGGCGCCTGCACGAACGGGTTGCCGTCGATGATCGCGTTGCCGTTGCCGTCGAGCGGGTCGGTCACGGTGCACATGCCGGAGCCGCAGGGCGGGACCACCAGCGTGCTGTCGTCGAGCTCGGTGTCCGTCCAGCTGAGGCCGAGCGTCATGAGGAAGCGGTCGGTGATCAGGAACTCGCCGTCGAGGTCGAATCCCACGCCCGTGCCCTTGTCCGCGTTGACGAGCTGCACGAAGTTGCCGCCGCCGCCGATCGCGGAGAGCTGCTGGTCCTCGACCTCGTAGTAGTAGACGGCGCCGTTCAGCCGCACGCGGCCGTCCGCGAGCGTCGTCTTGAAGCCGCCCTCGAGCGAGGTGATGGTCTCGGAGTCCGCGATGGACGGCGAGCCGAAGAACGCGACGTCGCGCCCCTGGATGGTCGGCGCGCGGAAGCCCGTCGCCAGGCGCGCGTAGAGGTTCACGTTGTCGCTGACCTTGAACAGCGCGCTCAGGTCGCCGCTGACGTTCTCGTCGGAGACGCTCTGCGGCGCCTGCGGGATCGGCGACGCCTGGACGGTCAGGTCCTTGTCGTCGTCGGTGTAGCGCAGGCCGCCCGTGATCGTGAGCGCGTCGCTCACGTCGTAGCTGACGTGGCCGAACACGGCCCAGGCCGTGTTCTCGTGCGTCAGCGTCGTCGGCGCGACGAAGAACGGGTTGGTCGTGACCGAGAACTCGGAATCGAAGTAGAAGATGCCCGCCTGCCAGAACAGCCGGTCGCTCGCCTGCGACGAGAAGCGGAACTCCTGCGTCAGCTGGTCGAGGTCGTCGACCGCGTCCGAGGTCGCGGACGGGAAGGGGATGCAGACGTCTCCCGGCGCGCTGCCCGGGGGGCAGGGACCGGCGCCCGGCGCGGGGCCCGCGCCGAAGCCGCCGTCGATGTCGCCGAGGCTGAAGCTCTCGGTCGTCTCGTAGGCGGTGATCGACGTGAGCGTCCGGTCGCCGCCGAACTTGAAGTCGAGCTTGAGCGACCCGCCCGTGCCTTCCGCGTGCTGCGGGTTGTTGTCGCCCTCGTCGTAGGTGACGTGGTCGCGGTCGTAGTTCGAGTTGAAGCCGTCGCTGCCGGGGCCCAGCACGTTCGCGCGGAAGATCGA
>DASSUY010000168.1:0-6684 GCA_035706525.1 Steroidobacteraceae bacterium | reverse complement strand
AGCGCCGCGTGGCGGTCGGCGGCCGGGCCCCAGGTCTTCCTCGCCACGCCGTTTCGCACGTCGGCGAGCGCGCGCAGCTCGCGGCAGAGCGCCCAGAGCACGTACGGCGCCTCCTCGCCCTCGGCGCGCAGTCCCTCCAGGATCCGAAGCGAGCGGACGGTATCGCCCGCGAGCGCCGCTTCGCCGAGCTGGAACACGTCGTAGCGCGCGCTGTTCGCGACGGCGGACTGCACCGCATCCGTCGTGACCGGCCCGTCCCCGGCGGGCAGGGCGAGCGCGAGCTTCTCCAGCTCCTGCTGCGCGGCGAGGAGGTTGCCCTCCACGCGCTCGGCGAGGAGCTCCGCGGCGCCGGGCTCGAACCTGAGGCCGAGCTTCGCGCCGCGCTGCGCGACCCAGGCCGGGAGCTTCGCGGCTTCCACCGGCCAGGACTGCACGAACACGCCGTGCTTCTCGAAGGCCTTCAGCCAGGCGCTCGACCAGGCTTCCTTCTCCGGGCGCGCGGTGATCACGAGCACGAGGTTGTCCGGGCCCGGGTCGGCCGCGAGCGCGGCGAGGGCCGCGCCGCCCTCCTTGCCCGGGCGCGCCGTCGGCATGCGGATCTCGAGGATCCGCCGCTCGGCGAAGAGCGACAGCGAGCGGCCGGCGGCCGAGACCTCCGACCAGTCGAAGCCGCGGTCCATGACGAAGAGCTCGCGGCCGGTGAAGCCATCGCGGCGCGCGCGCGCGCGGACGAGGTCGGCGGCCTCGCCGGTCAGCAGGACTTCATCGCCGGCGATCAGCCAGGCCTGCGGGAGAGCGCGCTCCAGCGTGCGCGCGACCTGGTCGGTATTGATGCGCATGGCCGGTCAATTGTAGCCATCGTCGAGCGTCTTCAGGAACGCGACGATGTCGTCGATCTCCGCAGGCGTCAACGCGGGGGATTCGCCCGCCTTGCGGTCGTAGGGCACCTCGGATGCATTGACCGATCCCGCGAGTTCCGGCGGCAGGTCGTCGAACTTCCGGGGCGCCGCGCCGTCCTTCGGGTACCACTCGCCCGGGTCCGTGTCGCGGCGGGCGTAGAAGGCGACGACGTCGCGCAGGCCGTCGAAGGCGCCGTTGTGGAAGTACGGCGCCGTGCGCGAGACGTTCCTGAGCGTCGGCACCTTGAACGCGCCGCAGAGGTCGCGCCGCTCCGCGAGGTCCTTGCGCAACGGCCCGCAGAGGCCGAGGTCGAAGTACGCGGGATCCGCGTTCGCGGCGATGCGAGCGTTGCGCGGGACGCCGACGTTGTCGTAGGTGAAGTCGGTGAAGAGCGGCGGCGAGCCGTCCTCGCCCGGGCGGTTCGGATGGCAGGCGGCGCAGTTTCCCTTCTCCGGGTCCTCGAACAGCGCGAGGCCGCGACGCTCCTCCGCCGACAGCTCGCCCCTTCCGGCGAGCCAGGCGTCATAGCGGCTGTCGAAGCGGCGGAACTCCGGGTTTTCGACCTCGAACTGGGCGATGGCCGCCGCGAGCCGATCGAACGCGGCCGCCGGGTCGTCGAGCGCATCCGAACCGAAGACCGCGCGGAATCGCGCGGCGTTCGGCGACCGGCGGAGGCGCCCGACCACCTCTTCCGGATCCGCATTCGCCATCTCGCGTGGATCCGTGAAGGGCGCCTTCGCCTGCTCGACGAGCGAGGCGGCGCGCCCGTCGCGAAACAGGCCGCCGGAGGCCGTGCCCTCCTCGTCGAAGCCGAAAGGCGGCGTGAAGCTCGCATACCGGATCGAGGGGGAGTTGCGCAGCCCCGGGATGTCCATCCCGGGTCCGCCTTTCGAGACCACGTCCGCCGGCGGTGCGGCGTGGGCGAAGGCCGGCTGGTGGCAGGTTTCACAGGCGAGCCGTCCGGAGACCGAGAGCGACGTGTCCCGGAACAGCTGTTCGCCGAGCGCGGCGACGGGCGACAGGCCCGGCGTCGCCGCCTGCGCGGAGGCCAGCAGGGCGATGGAGTCACGCGATTCGCCCGGACTCCAGGCAGCGAGAACGGCGCCCGCCGCGAAAATGGCGAAAACCCTGGGAAGCGTGCACAAAGCCCGCGGATTTTAATGCGAATGATTCCCGTTCACAATGGCGCGGCGGCGGGGCGTATGAGATAGTCCCCGGCGCATGCACGCACGGATCGCACTCGCCGCCGCGCTGCTGTTCGCCACCTGCGCGGCGGACGCAGAAGCGCCGCCCGCCTTCCAGGTCGGCCTCCACGGCGGCTACCGGGCGGGCGGCAGCTTCGAGGACGGGGACACGGGCGAGTCGCGCGACCTCGACGAAAGCGGAAGCTTCGCGGTCTCGCTCGAGATGCGCTACGCGAGGGGCGACGACCGCTTCTACCAGCTCTGGTACTCGCGGCAGTCGACCGAGATCGAGGACGGCGACGCGACCCGCGACGTGGACGTCGAGTACCTGCACATCGGCGGCACGCTGCCCTTCGGCGGATGGGAGCGCGTGCAGCCCTACTTCGCGGCCGGCATCGGCGCCACGCGCTTCTCGCCCGCGGGCGCGGACGCCGACGACCGCGTCAAGTTCTCGGGATCCGCGGCCCTCGGCCTCGAGGTGCCGCTCGGGCGGAACGCGGCGCTGCGCTTCGAGGGCCGCGGCTACCTGACCTTCACGGACACCGACTCGGCCTTCTTCTGCAAGTCCGACGACGGCGAGGGCTTCTGCCGGATCGTCGCCAGCAGCTCGACGGTGTTCCAGGGCGAGGCGCTCGCCGGCATCCTCATCCGGTTCTGAGGCCCGCGTGACCGAAAGCGCCAAGGCACGCCGCGGTTTCTATCCGCCGATCGAGCCGCACCGCAGCGGACACCTCGCCGTCGGCGACGGCCACGAGGTCTACTGGGAGGAATGCGGCAACCCGCGCGGCAGGCCGGTCGTCTTCCTGCACGGCGGCCCGGGCGCAGGCTGCGACGAGCGCGCGCGCCGCTTCTTCGATCCCGCGCGCTACCGCATCTTCCTGTTCGACCAGCGCGGCTGCGGACGCAGCCGGCCGCACGCGAGCCTCGAGCACAACACGACCTGGGACCTCGTCGCCGACATCGAGCGGCTGCGCGAGCTGGCCGGCGTCGAGCGCTGGCAGGTGTTCGGCGGCTCCTGGGGGTCGACGCTCGCGCTCGCGTACGCGGAAACGCACCCGGCCCGCGTCAGCGAGCTCGTGCTGCGCGGGATCTTCCTGCTGCGCAAGGCCGAGCTCGACTGGTTCTACCAGCAGGGCGCCTCGTTCCTCTATCCCGACCGCTGGGAGCAATACGTGGCGCCCATTCCCGCCGCGGAGCGCGGCGACCTCATGCGCGCCTTCCAGCGGCGTCTGACGGGGCCCGACCCCGCGGCGGCGGCCGCGGCCGCGCGCGCCTGGGCGGTCTGGGAGGGCGCGACCAGCTACCTGCTGACGGACGACGACAACGTGCGCAAGTGGGGCGAGGACGAGTTCGCGCTCGCCGTCGCGCGCATCGAGTGCCACTACTTCGTGAACGGCGGGTTCATGCGGAGCGAAAGCCAGCTGCTCGACGACATCGGCCGGATCCGGCACATCCCCGCCGTGATCGTGCAGGGCCGGCACGATGTCGTCTGCCCGATGTACACCGCCTGGGACCTGCACCGCGCCTGGCCGGAGGCCGAGTTCCAGGTGATCGGCGACGCCGGGCACTCGGCGTTCGAGCCCGGCATCACCGACGCCCTGATCCGCGCGACCGACCGCTTCGCCCGCTGAAGGGGGACGCTCACCTGTTCGCCGTCGGCGTCCGTCCGCGCCGCGCGGCTAAAGCGGCGCGAGGCGCCAGAGCTCCGCCTCGTCCTCGTCCGTCAGGACATAGACGAGCCCGTCCGGCCCTTCGCGCACGTCGCGGATCCGCTTGCCCTCGCTCACGAAGAGGCGCTCCTCCTCGACGAAGAACTGCGGCTTCTCGCTGAAGCGCAGGCGGGTCACGGATTTCCCCGCGAGCGCCCCGACGAGCAGCTTCCCGTCCCAGTCCGGGAATGCCTTCCCGCGATAGACCGCGAGCCCCGAGGGCGCGATGGACGGCGCCCAGAAGAACGACGCGCGCTCGATTCCGGGCGCGAAGGCGCGCTCGGACAGGACGGTGCCGTCGTAGTCGATGCCGTGCGTGACGAGCGGCCAGCCGTAGTTCGCACCGGCGCGCAGCCGGTTGACCTCGTCGCCGCCGCGCGGGCCGTGCTCGTGCGACCAGACGGTGCCCGTCGCGGCGTCCAGCGCGAGGCCTTGAGGATTCCGGTGGCCGTAGGTCCAGATCTCCGGCAGCGCTCCCCCGCGGCCCACGAAAGGGTTGTCCGCGGGCGCCTCGCCCTCGCGCGTGAGCCGGAGGATCTTGCCGAGGTGCGAACCGAGATCCTGCGCGGCGGCCTTGTACTCGAAGCCGTCGCCGACCGTGAGCAGGAGCGTCCCGTCAGGCAGGAAGAGCAGCCGGCCGCCCGGATGGCTGGAGCCCGCCTTGTCCGGCTTCGTGCGGAAGAGCACGCGCCCGTCCTCGAGGCGACCGTCCGCGTAGCGCGCGCGCCAGATCGCCGTGCGGTTCGCGCGCTCGTCGCCCTCGGCGAAGGAGAGGTACACGAGGCGGTTCGTCGCGAAATCCGGGTCGAGCGCGACGTCGAGGAGCCCGCTGTCCTCCTTCATGAAGACGCCGGGCGGACCACCCGCGACCGGCGCGGGCTGCAGCTCGCCGCCGCGCACGAGGCGCAGCCCCCGACGCTTCTCGGTGACGAGCAGGTCGCCGCCGGGCAGGAAGGCGACGCACCAGGGATGCTGCAGGCCGCCGACGTAACGCTCGAGGCGCACGTTGCCCTGGACGACGGGGCCCGCGCTCGCGGTCGCGACCGCCTTCTGGCGCGCGGTGAGCGCAGGCGGCGGCTCGGCGGAAAAGGCGAGCGTCGAGGCGAGGCTCAGCAGTCCGATGAATGACGGGATCGCAGGCGACATGGGACCTCCGTGAATCCTGGAGCGCTCAGGCTAAGGCAGGGCCCGCGAACGGGCATTCGGCACTTGGCGAACGGCCGGAAAAAGTGAACGTCCCCTTTTCAGCATTCCGGGACGTTGACGGCGAGGCCGCCCTGCGAGGTTTCCTTGTAGATCGCCTTCATGTCGTAGCCGGTCTGGCGCATGGTGGCGATCACCTGGTCGAGCGAGACCTTGTGCGTGCCGTCGCCGCGCAGGGCGAGCTTCGCCGCGTTGATCGCCTTCACCGCGCCCATCGCGTTGCGCTCGATGCAGGGAATCTGCACCAGCCCCGCGATCGGGTCGCAGGTGAGGCCGAGGTTGTGCTCCATCCCGATCTCCGCCGCGTTCTCGACCTGCGCGTTGGTCGCGCCGAGCGCGGCCGCAAGGCCCGCCGCGGCCATCGAGCAGGCGACGCCGACTTCGCCCTGGCAGCCCATTTCCGCGCCCGAGATCGAGGCGTTGCGCTTGTAGAGGAGCCCGATCGCGCCGGCCACCAGGAGGAAGCGCCGGATGCCGGCCTCGTCGCTGCCGGGCGAGAACCGCGCGTAGTAGTGCATCACCGCCGGCACGATGCCGGCCGCGCCGTTCGTCGGCGCCGTCACGACCTGCCCGCCGGCCGCGTTCTCCTCGTTCACGGCGAGCGCCCAGGCATTCACCCACTCCATCGGGTCGACGCGGCCCGCATCCGCCTCGAGGACCAGCCGGAGGCGCGGCGCCCGGCGCTTCACCTTCAGCACGCCCGGCAGCACGCCTTCGGCCGCGAACCCGCGCCGCACGCAGGCCTGCATGACGTCCCAGATGCGCGCGAGCTTCGCGTCCACCTCGGCCGCGGGGCGCAGCGCCTCCTCGTTCCGCCGCATGAGCCCTGCGATCGAGAGGCCGGCGCCGTCCGCGCGCGAGAGGAGCTCCGCCCCGCTGCCGAAGGGCAGCGGCAGCTCGGCCGGCGCGGCCGCCGCGCCCGCCTCGTCGCCGGCGCGCTGCACCGCGCCGCCGCCGATCGAATACATCTCCTCGGCCAGCAGCGTCCGCCCCGAGGCGTCGCGCGCCGTGAAGCGCATGCCGTTCGAGTGGCCGGGCAGCATCTGGTCGCGGTGGAACAGGAGGTTCATCGGCTCGTCGAAGGGGATCTCGTGGCGGCCGAACAACCGGATGCGCGCGCTCCCGCGGATGCGCGCGAGCGTCGGCTCCATGACGGCGGGGTCGAACTCCGACGGGTCGTGGCCCTCGAGGCCGAGCAGGATCGCGCGGTCCGTGCAATGCCCGAGGCCGGTCAGCGCGAGCGATCCGTAGAGCTGCACGAAGACTTCGGCCGTGGCGTCGAGCAGCCCGCGGTCCGCGAGGTCGCCCACGAAGGACCGCGCCGCGAGCATCGGCCCCATCGTGTGCGAGGACGAGGGACCGACGCCGACCTTGAAGACCTCGAAGACCGAGAGGTTCACAGGGCCGCCAGGCGGCGCAGGATCTGGTCCGCGATCTCCCCGGCGAGCGCGAGCCGGAGCGATTCCTCCTCGTGCTCCTTCGCGAGCACGGCAGACTCGTCGTAGCCGTACTGGCGCGTCAGCTTCACCTGCTTCGGCGAGAGGAGCTCGGCGGCGCCGTTCGTGACCGAGAACTCGGCGGCGTAGTAGACCTCGTATTCGCCCGGCTTGTTGCTCGCGGTCACGGACAGGAGCTCGCGTCCGGTGTCGTCGACGCTCAGCCTGATCACCGCGCTCGCGCCCGTGGCG
>DASSUY010000167.1:0-14679 GCA_035706525.1 Steroidobacteraceae bacterium | reverse complement strand
CGAGGACGTCGACCGGCCCGAGCTCGTTGCGGACTTTCTCGAACGCCGCGCGGGTCGATTCCCAGTCCGCGACGTTGCCCTCCGAGGCGTGCACCTCGTAGCCCTGGGCCTTCATGTCCGCGAGCCACCGGTCCTTGCGCTGCGAGCCGGGGCCGCAGCCGGCGACGACGCGAAAGCCCTCCTTGCACAGGCGCTTGCAGATCGCGGTGCCGATGCCGCCCATGCCGCCCGTGACGTAAGCGAGTCTTCCAGCCATGTTTCCTCCGGTCGCGAATTGTACTCGGTCTATATTTGGCATGCCGACCTCCGGGGAACGACGCCGCATGCAAACGCCGACCGCCATCTCGAGACGCCGCCTGTTGCAGTGCGCAACCCTTGCGTCCGCCGCCGCGCTCGCCTGTCCCCGCTGGAGCCGCGGCGCAGCGGCGCCGGCTGTGAGCCCGCTGCCGCTGTCCGCGGTACGCCTCAAGCCGTCGATCTGGCTGTCCGCGGTCGAAGCGAACCGCGGCTACCTGCACCGCCTCGAGCCCGACCGCCTGCTGCACGATTTCCGCGTGCAGGCGGGGCTCGAGCCGAGGGCGCCCCGCTACGGCGGCTGGGAGACCGAGACGATCGCCGGCCACTCGCTCGGCCACTACCTCTCCGCCTGCGCGCTCATGGCCGCGCAGACCGGAGACGCGGAATGCCGCCGCCGCGCGGCGTACGTCGTCCACGAGCTCGCCGCCTGCCAGGCGGCCGCGCGGGACGGCTTCGTCGGCGCCTTCACGCGACGCGTCGAGGCGACCGGCGCCATCGAGCCCGGGCGGCGGGTCATGGAGGAAATCGCGCGTGGCGAGATCCGCTCGGCGCGCTTCTACCTGAACGGCTGCTGGGCGCCCTTCTACAACTGGCACAAGCTGTTCGCGGGCCTTCTGGACGCCCATGCCTGGTGCGGGGAGCGCGACGCGCTCGACATCGCCGCCTCGCTGGCCGGTTTCATCGGGGCGACGCTCGCGAAGCTCGACGCGGCGCAGATGCAGGCCGTCCTCGGCACGGAGTTCGGCGGCATCGGCGAGTCGCTCGCCGAGCTCTCGTCGCGCACCGGCGACGCGCACTGGCTCCGCCTCGCGGAGCGCTTCCACCACCACGCCGTGCTGGACCCGCTGATGACCGGCCGCGACGAGCTCGCCTTCCTGCACGCCAACACGCAGATCCCGAAGCTCATCGCACTCGCGCGCCACGCGGAGCTGTCCGGCAACCCCGACGAGATGGCCGCCGCCCGCTTCTTCTGGGAAGCCGTCACGCAGGGGCGCAGCTACGTCATCGGCGGCAACAGCGACCGCGAATACTTCCAGGAGCCGGGCTCCCTCTCACGCTACATCACGGAGCAGACCTGCGAAAGCTGCAACACCTACAACATGCTGAAGCTGACGCGGCACCTGTTCGCCGCCTCGCCGGACGCGGCCTGCTTCGACTATTACGAACGCGCGCACGTCAACCACGTCCTCGCGCAGCACCGGGCGAGCGACGGCATGTTCGCGTACATGGTGCCGCTCATGAGCGGCACGGCGCGCGAATGGTCCGAGCCCTTCGACTCCTTCTGGTGCTGCGTGGGCACCGGCATGGAGAGCCACGCGAAGCACGGCGATTCCGTGTACTGGGAATCGGACGACACGCTGTACGTGAACCTGTACGTCGCCTCGACCGCGATGTCCGCGCGCCTCGGCGCGGCCGTCGCGCTCGAGACGGACTACCCGTTCGGCGACCGGGTGACGCTGCGCGTGGAAGCCCGGGACGGAAATTCGCCGTTCGACCTCGCGCTGCGGCTGCCCGCCTGGTGCGACGCGCCGCGCGTGCGGCACGACGAGGGCGATTCGGTCCCGGCCGTCCGCGCGCCCGACGGCTACCTGCACCTGCGCCGCCGCTGGCGTGCGGGCGATCGCGTCGAGTTGACCCTGCCGATGCGGCTTCGCCTGGAGGCGACGCCGGACGACCCCTCGGTCGTCGCCCTGCTGCGCGGGCCGCTCGTGCTCGCCGCCGATCTCGGGCCGGCGACCGCGCCCTTCGCGGGGCCGGAGCCCGCGCTGGTGGGCGACGACCTCCTGGGATCGATCGTGGCGCTGGACGAAGCGGCCGCGAAGTACGTGACGCGCGGCATCGGGCGTCCCGCCGACCTCGAGTTCGCGCCGTTCTTCAGCCAGGACGACCGGCGGACGGCCGTGTACTTCCGGCGCCATTCGCCTGCCGGCTGGCAGCAGGCGCTGGCGGCGCAGGCCGCCGAACAGGCGCGTGCGGCGGCGCTGGACGCGCGCTCGGTAGACATCATCCGCCTCGGCGTCGAGGACGATGAGCGCGCCCATGGGCTCGCGAGCGCCCTGTCGTACGCCGTCTCCTACCGCTTCCGCCCCGGCCGCGATGCCCGCACCGGCGGCTACCTGGAGTTCGACGCGGCCGTGAGCGGGGAACGACTCAGCCTGCGCGCCGTGTACTGGGGCGGCGAGCGCGACCGCCATTTCCACCTGTCGGTCGAGGGGCAGCGCATCGCCACGGTCAAGCTGCAGGGCGAGCACCCCGGCGAGTTCATCGAGCGCGACTACTCGCTGCCGGCGGAACTGATCCGCGGCAAGGGCCGGGTGCGCGTCCGCTTCGACCCCGAGCCCGGCCATACCGCCGGGCCCGTCTTCGGCTGCCGCATCCTGTCCCCGGGCTGACCGGCCTCAGGCGGCCTTGCGTCGCCCGCGCGTGCCGCCTTTCCTGAGGCTCTTCTGGAGGACTTCCATCAGGTCGATGATCTCGGCGGTCGGCCGCTCCTCCTCGCGCGCGGCGGGTGGCGTCAGCTCGTGGGTCTGGCGCTTGCGGATCTTTTCCTTGATGCGACGCATGAGGTCGCGACGGTAGCTGTCCTTGAACGCGCCAGGGTTCCAGCGGCCCGTCATCTCCTCGACAAGCCGCTTCGCCATCGACAGCTCCTGCGCGGAGACTTTCGCGGGCCTCGCGCTCGCCGGCGGCAGCGTGAGCCCTTCGGCGGGCACGAGCTCCTCGTGGAAGCGCAGCGTGTTCAGCATGAGCGCGCGCTCGTGCGCGAGTATCGCGCAGAAATGCTGGCGCCCGCGGATGACGAAACTGCCGATGGCGACGCGCGAGTCACCGCGCATGGCCTCGCGCAGGAGCGCGTAGGTCTTCTCGCCGCCCTCGGCGGGCTCCAGGTAGTAGGGCATCTCGAAGTACTCGGGCGGGATGTCGCCTCGCTCGGCGAAGCTCACGATGTCGATCGTCTGCGAAGCCTTGACGTTGGCGCGCCGGAAATCCTCGTCGGTGAGCACGACGTACTGTCCCTTGCGGTACTCGTAGCCCTTGACGATGTCGCCCCACTCCACGACCTTGCCGGTGCGCTTGTTGTAGCGCTGGTACCCGACCGGCGCGAAGTCGCGGCGGTCGAGCAGGTCGAGGTCGAGCGAGCTGTCGCGCGCGGCCGTGTGCAGGTGCACCGGGATGTACACGAGCCCGAACGAGACTGCGCCCTTCCAGACGGCACGCGGGTGGCGGCCATCGCCGCCATTGCCCTTCCGCGATGCCTTCGGCCTGCCTGCCGCCTTCCGCTTCGATTTCCGTTTCGTCATCGGGCCTTCCTCAGCAACTCGGCGGGCAGCGGCCGCGCCGCGGCTCCGTAACCCGTCCAGGGGCGCGACTTCGCGAGCAGGGCCGGCGCCGTCCGGATCGTGTAGCGCATGGGATCGAGCCCTGCGCGCACCTGCTTCCAGTTGAGCGGCATGGACACGGGCGCGCCGGCTCGCGCACGCGGCGACATGGGTGCGACTGCCGTGGCCTTTTCGCCGTTGCGCAGGTAGTCGAGAAAGATCTTCCCGGGCCGCGCCTTCTTGGACATGTTGGCCGTGTACCGGTCCGGGTGGTCCGCGGCCAGCTGCACGCACAGGGCCTGGGCGAAGCCCTTCGCGAGCTTCCAGTCGAGCTTCCGCCGCTTCGGCTGCGCGAGCGGGGTCACGACGTGCAGCCCCTTGCCGCCCGTCGTCTTGCAGAACGCCACGAGGCCGAAGGCCTCGAGCCGCTCCTTCACCTCGCGCGCGGCCTCCACGACGCGGGCGAAGTCGACGTCGGGCGCGGGATCCAGGTCGAAGATGAGCCGGCCGGGCACCGCGGGCTGCCGCGGCTCGCAGTTCCAGGGATGCAGTTCGATGCCGCCGAGCTGCGCAAGGGCGATGAGGGCCTCGTTGCTGTCGAACTGCAGGTAGGGCTTGCGGTCGCCGGACACCTTGCGCAGCGTGATGAGGCTCGACGTGCCCGGCATGGCGTGCCGCTGGAAGAACCGCTGGCCCGCAATGCCGTCGGGCGCGCGGACGATCGAGCAGGGCCGGCCCTCGATGTGGTCGATCATCCAGGGCCCTACCGCGTCGAAGTACTCGGCAAGGTCGCGCTTGGTGACGGGCCGCGAGTCGCCCGCATCGGGCCAGAGCGCCTTGTCCGGCTTGGAAAGCGCGACACCACGGATGACGACCTCGGCCGACGGCTTCACGCTCGCCACCTCCTCCGGCCCCACCTCGCGGGCGGGCTTGTCCTCGCGCAGCCCCTTGAAGGCCGCCTGCCGGATCATGCCCGAGCCGGTGAATCCCGCGAACTCGATCTCCGCGACGAGCTTTGGCTCGGCCCAGCGGATCTCGGCGGTCTCGCGCGGCGCGTCGGGCCCGCTGAAGGGACTCTCGTCACGCCGGACGGCCTGCAGTTTCTTCGCGAGCGTCCGCGCCTTCTCCTGCCCGAAGCCGGTGCCGATGCGCCCCACGTAGGCGAGCCGCTTGCCGCGATACACGCCCGCGAGCAGCGAGCGAAGGCTCCCGTCGCGAACCGTCCACCCGCCGATCACGACCTCATGGCCCGCCCGGCATTTCGTCTTGAGCCAGCTCCCGCCGCGGCCGGACCGGTAGGGCGCGTCCAGGCGCTTGGACACGACGCCTTCGAGTTCCATGCGGCAGGCGGACTTGAGCACCGCCTCGGCTGCGGATTCGAAGTGCTCGACGTAGCGCAGCCGCGTCGCCAGCGACTTCGGGCGCAGGAGCTTTGCGAGGCGTTCCTTGCGCTCCGCCAGCGCTGCCGGGCGCAGGTCATGCCCGTCCGCGAACAGCAGGTCGAACACGAAATAGACCAGCTCGCCCGTGTCCTCGTCGACGAGCGCTGCCTGCAGCGCCGAGAAGCTCGGCACGCCCCGACCGTCGAGCGCGACGATCTCGCCGTCGATGAGGCAATCCCCGAGCCCGGCGCCCGCCAAGGCGATCTCGGGAAAGCGGTCGGTCCAGTCGAGGCTGCTGCGCGTGCGCAGCGTCGCCTTCCGGCCTGCGACGCGCATCTGCATGCGATAGCCGTCGAACTTGACCTCGTGAGCCCAGCCGGCATCGGTCGGCACGTAGGGGACCAGCTTCGCGAGTTGCGGGGCCACGAAGCGGGGCGGCAGCGCCGCCCCCGCCGTGCGCCGCGCGATCGAGGTGCGCGCGCGGCTCGCCGCGCGAGGCCGTGCCCTTCCCGCGCGTTGCGGACGCTTCGCGGTCATGAACGGCTTCGGGCGGGGTCCGGTGCCCCTTGCGATCTGCGCCATGGGCCGGCCCGACGCGATCGAGCGGTCGCGCTTCAGGAGCGCATCGCCCGTCCGGGCGTAGTCGTCGCGGTGCTTGATCAGCAGCCAGTTGTTGCGCTTGCCGCGCTCCCGGTCGCGGGCCATCCGCACCAGCACCCATTCCCCCGCGAGCCGCTCGCCCGCGAGCAGGAACTTGAGGTGGCCGGCCTTCAGGTCCGCTTCCGCCGACCGGCCGGGCAGCGGCGCCCAGTACCCCCGATCCCAGAGCTGCACCGTGCCGCCCCCGTACTCTCCGGCGGGAATCGTGCCCTCGAAATCGCCGTAGTCGAGCGGGTGGTCTTCGACCTCGACGGCCAGGCGGCGCTCGCGCGGATCGAGGGAGGGTCCCTTGGTCACGGCCCAGGACTTGAACACGCCGTCCAGCTCGAGCCGGAGGTCGTAGTGGAGGCGGCGCGCCGCGTGCTTCTGCACGACGAATCGCAGCTGTGGCGAGGCGGCCGCGCGCTGTTTCCCGCTGCCCGGTTCGCGCGTGCGGCTGAAGTCGCGCTTCTTCCGGTACTGCGAGAGCTTCTGTCGGGCCATCGGAGGCAGGCTCGCGTCCGCCGACATCGTCGTCTGTCGGAAGGCGGCGCTTCCGGGTGGGGTCGCGCTCCGACAACGGCACTATACTGGTTCGATGGAGCAGGCCCCGTCCGAAGCGGTCGCGAACGACATCGTCGTCGAGGCCTGGAACACGGTCCTCTTCGACAAGTTCGAGCGCTTCAAGCACCTGCTCGTCGCGGGCCTTTCCGGGCACAGCGACGAGCTCCTGTCGCGCGGCCTGTTCCGTCCCGGCGACCGCGTGCTCGACGTCGGATGTGGATTCGGGGACAGCACGCTTCGCATCGCCGCGCTCGTCGCGCCGGGCGGCGAAGCCGTGGGCGTCGATTGCGCGCGACGCTTCATCGAGACCGGCGAGCGCGACGCCGCGGCCGCGGGCATCTCGAACGCGAGGTTCTTCGTCGCCGACGTGCAGGGGGACGACCTGCGCGGACCCTATGACCACGCCTTCGCGCGCTTCGGGACGATGTTCTTCATGTCGCCGGTGCCTGCGCTGCGCAACATCCGCCGGGCGCTGCGGCCCGGCGGCCGCCTCGCCCAGATCGTCTGGCGCAAGCGCGAGGACAATCCCTGGCTGTTCGATGCGGAGCAGCGCGTGCGCGCGATCGTGCCCGTCGTCTCGCACGACGACACGGACCAGGTGCACTGCGGCCCCGGGCCCTTTTCGATGTCGGGACCCGACATGGTCAGCGCGATGATGCAGGCGGCGGGCTATGCCGGCATCACGTTCGAGCGGTTCGACACCGACATCTGCATCGGCCGGGACCTCGACGAGGCCGTGGAGTTCGCGATGGCGCTGGGCCCGGCCGGGGAGATCCTGCGCCTCGCGGGCGCCGACGCCGAGCGCTTGAAGCCCGACGTCGTCGCGGCCCTGCGGGACACGCTGTCCGCCTATGCACGCGCGAACGGCGTCTGGGCGCCCTCCAGCACCTGGTTCATCACGGCGAAGAATCCGGGCTGATTGGTCGGAGCGGCGAGATTTGAACTCGCGACCCCTTGCACCCCATGCAAGTGCGCTACCAGGCTGCGCCACGCTCCGACGGCGGCATGATAGCCCATCCGGCGGGAACCGGGATCAGCGCCTGAGGATGCGGAGCAGCTCCTCGAGCTCGGCGCGCACCTGGCGGATCACCTGGCGGCTCTGCGAGTTGTCCTCGCGGGCCTCGTCGCCCTCGAGGCGGTTGCGGGCGCCGCCGATCGTGAAGCCCTCGTCGTACAGGAGGCTGCGGATCTGGCGGATCGTGATCACGTCCTGGCGCTGGTAATAGCGGCGGTTGCCGCGGCGCTTCACCGGCTTGAGCTGCGGGAACTCCTGCTCCCAGTAGCGCAGCACGTGCGGCTTCACGCCGCAGAGGTCGCTGACCTCTCCGATCGTGAAATAGCGCTTCGCCGGGATCGGCGGAAGCTCCTTGTTGTTACTTGCTTCCAGCATAAGCTTCGACGCGCGCCTTCAGTTTCTGGCCCGGACGGAACGTCACGACGCGACGCGCGGAAATCGGGATTTCCTCGCCGGTCTTGGGATTCCTTCCCGGACGCTGGTTCTTGTCGCGCAGGTCGAAGTTGCCGAAGCCGGACAATTTCACCTGTTCGCCGGTCGCGAGCGCGGCACGGATCTCCTCGAAGAAGAGGTCGACGAGCTCACGCGCCTCGCGCTTGTTCAATCCGAGCTGGTTGAACAAGGCTTCGGCGATCTCCGCCTTAGTCAGAGCCATTCCCATCTATTCCCGGATCCCCGCCTTCAGGTCACCCTTGACGCGCTCGATGACTGCGGCGACCACAGCATCGGCTTCCCTGTCGGTAAGGGTGCGAGAAGTTTCCTGTAAAATCAAGCCTAAAGCGATGCTTTTTCGACCGGGTTCTACCCCCTTTCCCCGGTACACGTCGAATACGTGCAATTCGCGCAACAGGCCTTTTGCGGCCAAATTAACACTTTCCCGCAGTTCGTCCAGCGTCACGGCTTCATCGACCACGACCCCCAGGTCGCGGCGAATCGCGGGGTATTTTGAAATCTCCCGGAATACAGGTACTTCCGAGCGGAAGCTCGGGTCGATCGCAATTTCGAACAGCCAGGGCGCATCGCGGATCTCGAGGCGGCGCGCGACTTCCGGCTGCAGCTGGCCGATCCATCCGACGCGCTTCCCGCGATCCATGATGGCGGCGCTGCGGCCCGGATGCAGTCCCTCGCGCGGCGCAGCGACATAACTTATTGCAGCCTGGCGCCCGGTCAGCGAGAACAGCGCCTCCACGTCCCCCTTGAGGTCGTAGAAGTCGGCGGCGCGCTTCTCCACGCCCCATTGCTCGGGCAGCGCGAAGCCGACGATCAGTCCCGCGATCCCCTGGCTCTCGAACACTCGGCCCCCGTCCAGCTCGAAGCGCGTGCCCACTTCGAAAATGCGCGCGCGCTCCTGCTGCCTGCGCAGGTTGAAGCGCAGCGCCTCCACGAGGCCCGGCCAGAGCGAAACCCGCATCTCCGCCAGCTCGGCGGACAGCGGATTCTCGAGTGCGAGCGCGCGCTCCGACGGAAACAGCAGCCTCTGCAGCTTCGGGTCGACGAAGCCGTAGGTAATCACTTCCTGGTATCCGCGGTCGACGAGCAGGAGGCGCAGCCGCTCGCGCGTCACCGCCCGCTCGGTCACGGGCTGGGGCCGTTGCGGCATCTTCGCATCGGCGCGCGGAATGTTGTCGTAGCCGTGGATGCGCCCGACTTCCTCGATGAGGTCCTGCTCGATGGCGATGTCGAAGCGATGGCTCGGCGGTATGACGCCGAGCACGTCGCCGGCGCCTGCGACCTGCATGCCGAGCCGCCGCAGGATTTCCTCGATCTCGGTGCGGGCGATCGTCACGCCGAGGAGGCTCGCCACCCGGTCGGGCCGCAGGGTGACGGCCGGGCGCTTGGGCTGCTGGGACTCGTCCTGGGTGATGACCAGCGGGCCCGGCCGGCCGCCTGCGATTGCAATCAGCAGCTCCGTCGCGCGTTCGACGGCGCGCTCCTGGCCGCGCGGGTCGACGCCGCGCTCAAAGCGCTGGGCCGCGTCCGTCACGAGGCCATGGCGCCGCGCGACGCCGGCCACCGTGTCCGGCGTGAAAAAGGCGCCCTCCAGGAAGACGTCGGTCGTGTCGGCCGCGATGCCGCTCTTCTCGCCGCCCATGACGCCCGCGAGTCCCACCGGGCCGGCGGCATCCGCGATGACGAGCGTGTCGGTCCCGACCGGGATCTCGCGCCCGTCCAGCAACCTGAGCGACTCGCCTGCCCGCCCGTGGCGGACCTCGATGCCGCCGGACAGGCGCCTGAGGTCGTAGGCATGCAGCGGCTGGCCGAGCTCGAGCATCACGTAGTTCGTCACGTCCACCACCGGCCGGATCGGCCGGAGGCCCGCGCGGCGGAGCCGTTCCCGCATCCACAGCGGCGTGCGGCTGGACGGGTTGACGCCCTGCACCACGCGGCCGGCGAAGCGCGGGCAGGCTGCCGGCGCATCGATGCGCACCGGGAACTTCTCGCGCGTCGCCGCCGCGACCGGCTCGAGCGCGGGCGGCGTCAGCTTCCGCGACGTGATGGCGGCCACCTCCCGCGCGAGGCCGAGGACCGAGAGCACGTCCCCACGGTTGGGCGTGATGTTGAGCGTCAGGATGACGTCGTCGAGCGCGAGCGCCTCGCGCAGCGGCGTGCCGGTGACGAGCTCGTCCGGCAGTTCCAGGATGCCCTCATGGTCGTCCGACAGGCCGAGCTCGCGCGCCGAGCACAGCATGCCGGCCGATTCGACGCCGCGGAGCTTCGCCTTGCGGATCACGCCGCCCGAAAGCTTCGCGCCCTCGAGCGCGAAAGGCGTCTTCATGCCGGCGCGCACGTTCGGCGCGCCGCATACCACTTGGAGCTGCGCGCCGCCGCCGCCGGCGACCTGGCAGACCGTCAGCTTGTCGGCGGCCGGGTGGCGCGCCACGGAAATGACCTCGCCGACGACCACGCCTTCGAAGTCGCCCGCCGCCGGGTCGACGCCCTCGACCTCGATGCCGCTCATCGTGAGCCGCGCGGCGAGCGCCGCCGGGTCGGGTCCGGTCTCGACCCATTCTCCGAGCCAGGCGAGGCTGACGCGCATGCCGGTCAGCCCCGGTTGAACTGCGCGAGGAAGCGCAGGTCGTTTTCGAAGAACAGGCGCAGGTCGTTGACGGCGTAGCGCAGCATCGCGAGCCGCTCGATGCCCATCCCGAAGGCGTAGCCCTGCCAGCGCGCGGGGTCGATGCCGCAGGCGGACAGCACGTTCGGGTGGACCATGCCGCAGCCGAGGATCTCGAGCCACCCCGTCTGCTTGCAGATGCGGCACCCGGCGCCGTCGCAGAGCACGCACTGGATGTCCACCTCGGCCGAAGGCTCCGTGAACGGGAAGTAGGAGGCGCGAAAGCGCAGGCCACGCGGTTTCTCGAAGAACTGCTCCGCGAAGGCCGCGAGCACGCCCTTGAGGTTCGCGAGGCTGATGTCGGTGTCGAGGACGAGTCCCTCGACCTGTTGGAACATCGGCGAGTGGGTGACGTCGGAGTCGCGCCGGTAGACCGGCCCCGGCGCGATCAGCCGGATCGGGACGCCCTGCAGCTTCATCGCGCGGATCTGCACCGGCGAGGTGTGCGTGCGCAGCAGCCGCCCGTCGCCGAAGTAGAAGGTGTCGTGCATCGCCCGCGCCGGGTGGTTCGCGGGAATGTTCAGGGCCTCGAAATTGTGGAAGTCGTCCTCGATCTCGGGGCCTTCGGCCACCGTGAAGCCGGCGCGCCGGAAGATCTCCTCGATCCGGAGGCGCGTCCGCGTCACGGGATGCAGCCCGCCCACGGACTGGCCGCGGCCCGGCAGCGTGACGTCGATGGCGGCGCTCGAGAGCTCGCGCGCGAGCGCGGACGCCTCGAGCTCGCCACGGCGCGCCTCGAGGGCCTCAGCAATGCGATCCTTCGCGGCATTGATGGCCGCGCCGGCGGACTTGCGCTCGGCAGCCGGAAGGCTGCCGAGCCCCTTCAGGAGCTCGGTGACCGTGCCCTTGCGGCCGAGGGTCGCGACACGTACGGAATCGAGCGCGGCGAGGTCCGCGCTCCGGCCGATATCCGCGATCGCTCCCGCGACCAGCGAATCCAGGTCCTTCACCCGACCCCCTGGAATGCTATTTCGCGGCGAGCGCCGCCTTCGCCTTCTCCGCGATCGCGCCGAATGCCGCGATGTCGTGCACCGCGATGTCGGCGAGCGCCTTGCGGTCGATCTCGATGCCGGCCGCCTGCACGCCGGCGATGAACCGGCTGTACGAGAGGCCGAAGCCGCGAGCGGCCGCGTTGATGCGCTGGATCCACAGCGCGCGGTAGTCGCGCTTCTTGAGGCGGCGGCCGGCATACGCGTACTGGCCGGCCTTGATGACCGCCTGCTTCGCGACGCGGTAAACCTTGCGCCTCGCGTTGTAGTAACCCTTCGCCTTCTTCAGCACCTTCTTGTGCCGGCGTCCGGCGATGACGCCACGCTTCACTCTTGCCATGTCAATTCATCCTTCAGAAGTTCGACGAAACTCAGACGTGAGGCAGCAGTCGCACGAGACGCCCGACGTCGGTCTCGTGGACCATCGTCGCGCCTCGCAGCTGGCGCTTACGCTTCTTCGTCATCTTCGTGAGGATGTGGCGGCGGTTCGCCTGGCCGCGCTTGAAGCCCTTCGCAGTCTTGCGAAAACGCTTCGCCGCAGCCCTGTTGGTCTTCAACTTGGGCATCGTTCGACTCCTGTTATGACCTCTTCGCACCGCTCACGCGGGCTGGAGGCGTATCGGCGGTCTCCCGCCGGTCACTTCTTCTTCGGAGATATCACCATGGTGATCTGGCGCCCCTCCATCGCCGCGTGCTGCTCGACCTGGCCGTACTCGGCGAGGTCGGCCACCAGGCGGTCGAGGAGCTTGCGCCCAATCTCCGTGTGGGCCATCTCCCGGCCGCGGAACCTCATGGTTACCTTGGCCTTGTCTCCTTCCGTCAGGAAGCGGATCAGATTACGCAGCTTGACCTGGTAATCCGCCGTTTCCGTGCCCGGCCGGAACTTCACTTCCTTGAGCTGGATCTGCTTCTGCTTGCGCTTCGCCGAATGAGCCTTCTTGTTCTGCTCGAACAGGTACTTCCCGAAGTCCATGATCCGGCAGACAGGGGGCTCGGCGGTCGGCGAAACCTCCACGAGATCCAGTTCCTCAGCGGCGGCCTTCGCGAGCGCCTCGCTGCGGCTCAGGACGCCGACCTGGCTCCCGTCGGCGCCTATCACGCGTAACTGCGGCGCAAGGATCTCCTCGTTGCGCCTTACGCGTTTGGTTGTCGAAATACTCAATCCTCCAATACGCCAAGGCCGCGGCTCGCCACGTCACGGGCGATCCGAGCGGCCACCATTTCCAGGGGCATGGCACCGAGGTCCTTTCCGGAGCGCGTGCGCACGGCCAACGACCTGGACTCGACTTCCCGATCGCCGGCAACCAGCAGATAGGGGACACGCTTCAGCGTGTGCTCGCGGATTTTATAGCCCACCTTCTCGTTCCGCAAGTCGATTTCGATGCGAAGCCCCTGATTTTTAAGGAATTCGACGGCCTCCTCCGCGAATTTAGCCTGCTTTTCGCTGATATTGAGGACGACCGCCTGCACCGGCGCGAGCCAGGTCGGGAGCTTCCCGGCGTGGTGCTCCAGCAGGATCCCGTAGAAGCGCTCGAGCGACCCGAAGATCGCCCGGTGCAGCATGACGGGCGTCCTGCGCTGACTGTGCTCGTCCACGTAAGTGGCGCCGAGCCGCCCCGGCAGGTTCAGGTCCACCTGCCACGTTCCGCACTGCCAGTCGCGGCCGATCGCGTCCTTCAGCACGAACTCGAGCTTCGGGCCGTAGAAAGCGCCCTCCCCCGGGTTGAACTCGTACTCGATGCCCGCGGAACGGGTCGCCGCCTTGAGCGCTTCCTCGGCCCGGGTCCAGGTGGCGTCATCGCCGACGCGCCGCTCGGGACGGTCCGCGAACTTCACGCGCACGTTCTCGAAGCCGAAGTCGCGGTAGATCGACATCATGAGCTCGATGCCGCGGACGGTCTCGTCGCTGATCTGGTCCTCCGTGACGAAGACGTGCGCGTCGTCCTGCGTGAACGCTCGCACGCGAAGCAGGCCGTGCAGCGCGCCGGACGGCTCGTAGCGGTGGACCTTGCCGAACTCGGCGAAGCGCAGGGGCAGCTCGCGATAGCTGTGCAGCCCCTGGCGGAACACCTGGACGTGCCCCGGGCAGTTCATCGGCTTGATGGCGTAGACGCGCTCGTCCGGCGTCTTCGTCAGGAACATGTTCTCGCCGAACTTCTCGACGTGCCCCGACTGCACCCAGAGCTCGCGGTCCATGATCTCCGGGCTGCTGATCTCCTGGTAGCCGGCCGCGGCCTGTTTCTCCCGCATGTAGGCGATGAGCTGCTGGAACACGGTCCAGCCGTGCGGATGCCAGAACACGGCGCCCGGCGCCTCCTCCTGGAAGTGGAAGAGGTCGAGCTCGCGACCGATGCGCCGGTGGTCGCGCTTCTCCGCTTCCTCCAGCCGCTGGAGGTATTCCTTCAGCTGCTTCTCGTCCGGCCAGGCCGTGCCGTAGATGCGCTGGAGCATTGCGTTCCGCGAATCGCCGCGCCAGTAGGCGCCTGCGACCTTCGTGAGCTTGAAGGCCCCGAGCTTGCCGGTCGACGGAACGTGCGGGCCGCGGCAAAGGTCTTCCCAGCCGCCCTGGCCGTAGAGCGAGATCTCCTCGCCCGCCGGGATCGCGGCAATGATCTCCGCCTTGTAGTGCTCGCCGATCGACTTGAAGTGGGCGACCGCCTCGTCCCGCGACAGCACGCGCCGGCGCACGGGCTGGTCCGCCTTCGCGAGCTCCCGCATCTTCGCCTCGAAGATCTCGAGGTCCTCCGTCGTGAAGGGCCGCTCGAAAGCGAAGTCGTAGTAGAAGCCGTCCTCGACGACCGGGCCGATCGTGACCTGGGCCTTCGGGTATACGGACTGCACGGCCTGCGCGAGCAGGTGCGCGGTCGAATGCCTGAGGATGTCGAGCCCCTCGGGATCCTTGGCGGTGACGATGCGGAGCTTCGCATCCCGGTCGAGCACGTGCGAGGTGTCGACCAGCCGGCCGTCCACTTCGCCCGCGAGCGCGGCGCGCGCGAGCCCCTTGCCGATCGCGGCGGCGACGTCGGCGACGGAGACTGGTTTGTCGAATGTCCTCTGGCTGCCGTCAGGCAGCGTGACCACCGGCATGGCGCTTCACTCGGTTCAAACGCGCCATGTTAGTGGATTCCGACGCCGGAAGGGACGGCCCCCGGCGTGCGCCCGGGGGCCGTCCGACGCTCCATTGCCGTCTCAGTTGGTCGCCTCGAAGGCACCCTGGTCGGCGGAGCCGCCCTTGGGGCGGGCGATGTCGTCGAAGTCCGTCGGCGGGAAGCTGCTGCTGCCCTGGTTTCGCGCCGGGCTGCCCACACGCAGCCGGAAGTCGTTGCTCGACGGATTGACGAACTGCATCTGCGAAATC
>DASSUY010000166.1:0-16088 GCA_035706525.1 Steroidobacteraceae bacterium | reverse complement strand
GCATGTGCGTATAGCCGGGCAGCGCGACCTCGCCCTGGCGGGCGCCCAGCGCGTCGAGCGCCGCCGCCGCGGCCTCGGCGCCCGCGGCGAGGTCCTCCGTCGCGTCGCGAAGGTAGAGGCGCAGCGCCGCCAGCACCTGGTCGTTGCGCGAGCGGCCGAGGTGGATGCGCGCCCCGGCCTCGCCGGCGACCGCGGTCAGGCGGTTCTCCAGGGCGGTCTGCCCGTCTTCCTCCTCGAGCGAGACGCGCCATTCGCCCCGCGCGTGCGCGGCGGCGATGGCGGCGAGGCCCTCGCGGATCTTCGCGAGGTCCACGGGCGAGATCAGCTTCGCCTCGGCGAGCATCTCCGCGTGCGCGAGCGAGGCGCGCGCGTCGTAGGCGACGAGCCGGTCGTCGAGCGCATGGTCCTCGCCCGCGGTGAAGGCGAGCACGCGCGCATCGAGCGGTGCGCCCTTGTCCCAGAGCCGGCTCATGCCGCGATCGCCGCGCGGCCGCGGCCCGCGAGCAGCCGGTGCAGCACCGCGCGCTGCACGACGAGCCGGTTGTGCGCCTGCGCGAGCACGGCGCTGCGCGGCCCGTCGAGCAGGTGGTCGGCGACGGCGACGTTACGGCGCACGGGCAGGCAGTGCATCAGCCGGCAATCGGCCCGCGACTTCGCGAACCAGGACTCCTCGAGCGTCCAGCCCGAAAGCGCCGCGCGCTGCGCCGCGTCCGCCGCCGCGTCGCCGTAGTGCGCGGTCGAGCCCCACTCCTTGGCGTAGACGACATGGGCGCCCGCGAGCGCGGCCTCGCGGTCGTCCGTTTCCGTCACGCTGCCCCCGCTCGCGGCGGCCGCGGCGAGGGCTTTCTGCATGAGCGGCTCGGGCAGTGCGAAGCCTTCGGGACGCAGCACGACGACCTCCATGCCGCGCAGCGCAGCCATCTGCGAGACGGCGGCGGGCACGGCGAGCGGGAGCGCCCGCGGGTGGTTCGCCCAGGACAGCACGAACTTGCCGCGCCGCGGCACGCCGAGGTCGTCGAGCGTCTTCCAGTCGGCGAGCGCCTGGCAGGGATGGTTCATGGCCGACTCGAGGTTCACGAGCGGCTTGTCGCAGAGCGCCGCGACCTGATGGAAGACGGGCTCGGCGAGGTCGGTCGCGAGGTCGCGCCCCTCGGCGAAGGCGCGGACGCCGAGCACGTCGCAGTAGGAGGCGAGCACCGGGATCGCCTCGCGGATGTGCTCCGCCGCCTTGCCGTCCATGACCGTGCCGTCGCGCGTCTCGAGCTCCCAGCTGCCACTGCCCGGCGTGATCACGAACGACTGGCCGCCGAGCTGGCCCATCGCCACCTGCATCGAGGCTAGGGTGCGGAGCGAGGGGTTGAAGAACACGAGGCCGAGCGTCCTGCCGGCGAGCGCTGCCGGTTCCGGCCGCTCCTGCAGCCGCGCCGCCAGCGCGAGGAGGTCCGTCGCGCCGTCGTGGCCGAGCTGCAGGAGGTCCAGGAATCCCTTCATGGGTTCGCGCGGCTCCAGAACACGCCGGGGAGGGCGAGCATCCTCGAGTAGCCGCGCGCGTCCTCCGCGGTCCATTCGCCGGCCGCCTCGCCGTAGACGCCGCGGCTCGCCTTCATCAGCGAGTGCGGCGACTCGACGCCCTCGACGAATGCGGAGCCGGTCCGTAGCAGCACGGTGACGGTCCCGGTGACGCGCGCCTGCGAGGAGGAGAACAGCGCCTCGATGTCGCGGCAGACGGGATCGAGGTTCTGGCCCTCGTGCACGAGGTCGCCGTAGGCGGCGGCCACGAGGTCCTTCACCCGCTGCTGCCGCGCGCTCAGCACGAGCTTCTCGAGCTCGCGGTGCGCGTCGATCAGGACGGCGGCGGCGGGAGCCTCGAAGGCGACGCGGCCCTTCGTGCCGATGATCGTGTCGCCGAGGTGGATGCCGCGGCCGATGCCGTAGGGGCTGGCCGCGGCCTCGACCGCCTCGATGAGCGCGACCGGGTCGAGCGGCGCGCCGTCGAGCGAGACGGGCAGGCCGCGCTCGAAGCCGATGATGAGGCGCGCGGGCGCGCGCGACGCATCGAAGGCGCCTGGGGAGAGCACCCAGGCGGTCTCGGGGAGGCTCCCGCCGGAGGTGAGCGTCTCGCGGCCGCCGATGGTGACGCCCCAGAGTCCGCGGTTCGTCGAGTAGGCGGCGCCGTGCGGCGGTACGGGCAGGCTCCGCGCTTCCAGCCAGGCGAGCTGCTCCGGCCGCCGGAACGCGTGGTCGCGCACCGGTGCGAGGATCTCGACGCCGGGCGCGAGGGTCCGGAGCGCCACCTCGAAGCGCACCTGGTCGTTGCCCGCCGCTGTGCAGCCGTGCGCGATCGTCGTCGAGCCGAGCGTCGCCGCGAGCTCCGCGACGACCTGCGCCTGCACCGCGCGCTCGGCGCCGACGCAGAGCGGGTAGAGCTGGCCGCGGCGCACGTTGCCCATGAGCAGCCACTTCAGCACGCGCTCGAAGTACTCGCGGCGCGCGTCGACGAGATGGTGGGCGGCGGCGCCGAGGGCGAGGGCGCGCGCCTCGAGCGCGGCTGCGGCCGCGGCGTCGATGCCGCCAGTGTTCACGGTGACCGTGACGACCGGGCGGCCGGTCGTTTCCTTCAGCCAGGGCACGCAGAAGGACGTGTCGAGGCCGCCGGAGAACGCGAGGAGGATGGGCGCGCCCGCGCCCTGCGTGGATGCGGTCATGGCGGGCTCAGGCTCGGAGCTTGTCGTGCAGGCGGGCGAGGAGGCGCCGCTGCGCGGCGGCGTTCGCCGTCGCGACGAAGATGGTGTCGTCGCCGGAGAGCGTGCCGGCGGCCTCGGGCCAGTCGGCGCGGTCGAGCACGATCGCGACGCTCTGCGCGGCGCCCGCGGTCGTGCGCACGACGATCAGGTTGGGACCCGCGGGCCGGATGCCGCGGACGAAGCGCGACACCGTGGAGAAGTCGTCCAGCACCGGCGCGGACTCCTCCGGCAGCACGTAGCGGTCGCCGCGCTTCGCGACGCCGAGCTCGCGCAGGTCGCGGCTGACGCTCGACTGGGTCGCCGGGAATCCGGCCTTGCCGAGCAGGCGCACGAGCTCCTCCTGCCGGCCGACGGGGGAGCGGGCGATGATGCGGCGGAGGGTCTCGCGGCGCGTATGCATAAAGTTGCAGCAATTGTGCATAAACATGCAAGCGCGGTCAACGGTGCGCCGCGCGCGGCCGCGCGGGGAGTCGTCAGGCTGCGAAATTCAGGGTGCGAGGTCCCGGAGCCGGAACCAGGCCATCGCGAGCACGAGCGTCGGCCGGCGCAGCAGCCGCCCGCCCGGGAAGTCGCGGTGCTTCAGGCGCGTGAAGACGTCGAAGCGCTCGGCCTGGCCGGCGATCGCTTCGGCGACGAGCCGCCCGGCGATGGTGGTCGCGACCATGCCGTGGCCGGAGAAGCCCTGCAGGTAGTAGACGTTCGGCGCGAGCCGCCCGAAGTCGGGGGCCCGGCTCATGGAGATGTCGATCATGCCGCCCCAGGCGTACTCGATCCGCGTGTCCGCGAGCTGCGGGAACACCCGGAGCATGCGCAGGCGGGTCGCGCGCGCCGTGCCGAGCGGGTCGATGCCGGAGTAGCTGACGCGCCCGCCGAACAGCATCCGATGGTCGGCCGAGAGGCGGAAGTAGTCGATGATCCAGTTGAGGTCGGCGACCGCGACGTTGTCGCGCAGCAGCGCCTTCGCGCGCGCCTCGCCGAGCGGCTGCGTCGTCACGATGTAGGAGGCGACGCCGATCAGGCGCCGCGCCAGCCGGTCGGCGAGGTCGGTGTTGCCGACGTTCGCGCAGAGCGCGACGAACTTCGCGCGGACGCTCCCCTTCGCCGTGGTCACCGTGACGGTCGGGCCGTGGCGGATCCCGGTCACGGCGCTGCCCTCGAAGATCCGCGCGCCCGCCGCCATCGCGGCCTTGCCGACGCCGATGGTGTAGCGCAGCGGATGCAGGTGCCCGGCGCCCGCGTCGTGCAGGCCCGCGACGTAGCGGCGGCTCGCGACCCAGGTCTCGAGCTCGTCCCGCTCGATGAAGCGGAGCTTGTCGTAGCCGAACCCGTCCTGCTGCTCGCGCTGCCAGTCGAGCAGCTCCTCGCGCTGGCGCGGCTTCAGCGCGACGTGGATGTGGCCCCAGGCGAGATCGCAGTCGATGCGGTTGCGCTCGATCAGCTCGCGCGTCAGCTCGACGCCCTCGAGGCTGAAGTCCCAGAGCCGCTTCGCGTCGGCCTTGCCGAGCTGCGCGCCGAGCTTCTCCATCCCGCAGGCCCAGCCGGGGATGATCTGCCCGCCCGAGCGGCCGGAGGCGCCGTAGCCGATGCGCTCGGCCTCGAGCACGACGACCTTGTAGCCGCGCTGGGCGAGGTGCAGGGCCGTCGAGCAGCCCGAGAGTCCCGCGCCGACGACGCAGATGTCCGCCTCGACGTCGCCCTCGAGCGGCGGAAGCGGCGCGTCGCGGCGCGCGGTGGCCTCGTACCAGCTGTCGGCGGGCTTCTGGCTCATACCTGCTCCAGGTACCAGGCGTAGTCGAGGGCGGTGATGCGGGAATTGAACTCGTTCATCTCGCCGCGGCGGGTGCGCTCGTAGAGCGTCACGAAGCGCTCGCCCAGGTATTCGGCGAGGAAGGCGCTCGCAGAGAAACGCGCGAGCGCGGTCGGCCAGTCGCCGGGCAGCCGCGGCGCGGCGAGGCGCTGGGTGTAGGCGTTGCCCGCGAGCGGGGCAGGCGGCGCGAGCTTGCGCTCGATGCCGTGCAGCATGCCTGCGAGCACGGCGGCCGCGACGAGGTAGGGGTTCGCGTCGGCGCCCGCGACGCGGTGCTCGAGGCGCCGGTCCGCCGGTCCCGAGACCGGGACGCGCACCGCGACGCCGCGGTTGTTGTAGCCCCAGGTCGCGTTCATCGGCACGTACAGCTCGGGCCGGAGGCGCCGGTAGCTGTTCGCGTTCGGGGCGAAGATCGCCATGGCGTCGCCCATGGTCTCGAGCAGGCCCGCCGCGGCCTGCTTCAGCGTGTCGTTACCCATCACGTCGTCGGAGGCGAACACGTTCGCGCCGTCGCGGTCGAGGAGGCTCACGTGCAGGTGCATGCCGCTGCCGGGCGCGTCGGCGTAGGGCTTCGCCATGAACGTCGCCTCGACGCCGGCGCGATGCGCCACGCCCTTGACGATGCGCTTGAAGCGGATCGCCTGGTCGCAGGCGGCGCGCGCGTCCGCCGAGTGGCGGAGGTTCACCTCCCACTGGTTCGGCCCGCACTCGGCGAGCGCGGCGCCGGTCGGCACGCCCTGCGCCTCGCAGGCGTCCACGATCTCCGCGAGGATGTCCGAGACGGACTCGAGGTCCGTCATCGAGTTCACCTGGGAGCGGGTCTCGCGCCGGCCCGTGTAGCGCGAGCGCGGCGGCTGGGCGTGGCCCTCGGGCGTCCGCTCGACGTCCACGAGGTAGAACTCGAGCTCGACCGCGACGCAGGGCGTCCAGCCGCGCCCGGCGTAGCGGTCGAGCACGGCGTCCAGCAGGTGGCGCGGGTCCCCGTAGAAAGGGCCGCCGTCGTGGTCGAGCATCTGCACCTGCAGCTGCGCGACCGCGGGCCCCATCCAGGGGGAGGGGAAGAGGGTGTTGGGCACGGGCACGCAGGCGCGGTCCGCGTCGCCCTCGTCGAATCCGAGGCCGGTCGCCTGCACCGTGCCGCCGAGCACGTCGAGCGCGAACATCGACCCCGGCAGGAACATGCCCCGCTGGTAGATGGCGGGGAGGTCAGAGCGGTCGATGCGCTTGCCCCGAAGGACGCCGCAGAGGTCGGCGAGCAGGAGGTCCACCACCCGCACGGCCGGGCGCGAGGCGAGAAAGGCCTCGGCATTGGCAAAGTCGTCGCGGACGAGGGCCATTCATCACCTGGGGGCGTTTAAGATCTTGTAGCGCGGGCCGGTCAGGGCCCCGAGGCAGGATACCGAGGCCCCCATGGCCCGGGCAAGGCTCCCGCGGCGCGACATAATGTGGCCAAAATGCCCCCTTGCGGCCTGACAGAACGCCCGATCGCCTGCCGATCCTGCGGGGCGCTTCACCCCCCTCTTGTGCGACAATGAGGCCGTCGAACAGGCCGCCATGCCGGCGGCCGTTCAAAATAATTAACAGACGGACATGCGGAAGCCAATCATCGGAATTCCGGCCGACCGGCGTCTACTCGGCTCGCACTGGTTCCACTGCGTGGGCGAGAAATACATCAACGCCATCGTCCAGGCGGCCGACGCGGTGCCCGTGCTGGTGCCCGCGCTCGGCGAGCGCTACCTCGCCGACTGGCTCGCATCCTTCGACGGCATCCTGTTCACGGGCAGCCCCTCGAACGTCGAGCCGCACCGTTACAGCGGGCCGCAGTCGGCCCCGGGCACCTGGCACGACCCGGAGCGGGACGCGACCACGCTGCCGATGATCAAGGGCGCGCTGGACGCGGGCCTGCCCATCCTCGGCGTCTGCCGCGGCTTCCAGGAGATCAACGTCGCGCTCGGGGGCTCGCTGGCGCAGAAGCTGCAGGAGATCCCCGGCAACCTCGACCACCGCGAGGACACGAAGGCGGACCTCGAGGTCCAGTACGCGCCCGCCCACGACATCGAGCTGACCCCCGGGGGCCTGCTCGAGAAGATCGCGGGCAAGCGCCGCATGAAGGTGAACTCCCTGCACTCGCAGGGCGTCGAGCGCCTCGCCCCGGGCCTCGCCGTCGAGGCGAAGGCCACCGACGGCGTGATCGAGGCGTTCCGGATCGAGGGCGCGAAGGCCTTCGCGCTCGCCGTGCAGTGGCACCCGGAATGGAAGGTGATGGAAAACCCCTTTTCACGCGCGCTGTTCGCGGCCTTCGGCGAGGCCGGGCGCGAGCACGCGACCAGGCGGAGCCGATGAGCCAGATCCAGCAGTTCCTGAAGGACCACGGGATCACCGAGGTCGAGGCGCTCGTTCCCGACATGGCGGGCGTCGCGCGCGGCAAGGTCATGCCCGCCGAGAAGTACGCGGAGGACGAGGGCATGCGACTGCCCGAGTCCATCTTCCTGCAGACGGTGACGGGCGAGTACCCCTCGGACGACAGCTCGATCCACCCGTCGGAGATCGACATCGCGCTGACCGGCGACCCGAAGACGATCCGCGTCGTGCCGTGGGCGGCGGAGCCGACGGCGCAGGTGATCCACGACTGCTTCTACGACGACGGCCGGCCGGTGCCGATGGCGCCGCGCTACGTGCTGCAGCGCGTGCTCGACCTCTACACCGCGAAGGGCTGGAAGCCGGTGGTCGCGCCGGAGCTCGAGTTCTTCCTCGTCGAGCCGAACACCGACCCCGACTACCCGCTGAAGCCCCCGGTCGGCCGCTCGGGCCGCGCCGAGATCGGGCGGCAGGCCTACAGCATCGCGGCGGTCAACGAGTTCGACCCGCTGTTCGACGACATCTACGCCTTCTGCGAGGCCCAGGACCTCGACATCGACACGCTGATCCACGAGGAAGGCGCGGCGCAGATGGAGATCAACCTGAACCATGGCGACGCGCTCGACCTCGCCGACCAGGCCTTCCTGTTCAAGCGCACGGCGCGCGAGGCGGCGCTGCGCCACAAGATGTACGCGACGTTCATGGCGAAGCCGCTCGCGGGCGAGCCGGGAAGCGCGATGCACATCCACCAGAGCATCGTCGACGCGAAGACCGGCGAGAACGTCTTCAGCGACCCCGACGGCAAGCCCTCGGCGCTGTTCGAGTCGTACATCGCGGGGCTGCAGAAGTACCTGCCGTCGTCGATGTCGCTGTTCGGGCCGAACGTCAACAGCTACCGCCGCATCACGCGCTACCACTCCGCGCCGATCAACGTGCAGTGGGGATTCGACAACCGCACCGCGGGCCTGCGCGTGCCGATGTCGGAGCCGCAGGCGCGCCGCGTCGAGAATCGCCTCGGCGGCGCGGACGCGAATCCCTACCTCGCGATCGCCGCCTCGCTCGCCTGCGGCTACCTCGGCATGATCGAGGGGCTGAAGCCGACCGCGCCGATCACGGGCTCCGCCTACGACCTGCCGTTCGCGCTGCCGCGCTCGCTCGCGGACGCGCTCGCGATGCTGCAGGGCAACAAGACGCTGGTCGAAGTGTTCGGCGAGCGCTTCGTTGCGGCATACTGTGCCGTCAAGGAAAACGAGTACGAGACGTTCTCGCGGGTGATCAGCTCCTGGGAACGCGAGCACCTGTTGCTGAACGTCTGATAGCGGGGAAAGGCCCATGAGCGCGAAGCCGAAGGTCGGGGAACGCGGAACGCGCGAATGGCAGGAGCTCGACGCCCGCCATTACATGCACCCGTTCACGGACTTCCGCGCGCTCGCGGCGGAGGGCTCGCGCGTCATCACGCACGCCGAGGGCGTGCACCTCTACGACTCCGAGGGCCAGGAGATCCTGGACGCGATGTCCGGGCTCTGGTGCGTGAACATCGGCTACGGCCGACACGAGCTCGCCGACGTCGCCGCGCGGCAGATGCGCGAGCTCCCGTACTACAACAGCTTCTTCAAGAGCGCGCACCCGCCCGCAATCGAGCTCGCGCGCGTGCTCGACGAGCTGACGCCGCCGCAGTTCCACCGCGTGTTCTTCACGCAGTCGGGCTCGGAGGCGAACGACACGATCGTCCGCATGGCGCGGCGCTACTGGGACCTGATGGGCCAGCCGAAGCGCAACGTCATCATCAGCCGCGTGAACGCCTACCACGGCAGCACGATGGCGGCCGCGAGCCTCGGCGGCATGGCCTTCATGCACGCCCAGGGCGGGCTGCCCATCCCGGACATCGTCCACATCGAGCAGCCGTACTGGTACGAGAACGGCATCGACGTCGAGCCGGAGGCGTACGGCCTGCGCGCCGCGCGGCGGCTGGCGGAGAAGATCGAGGAGATCGGCCCGGAGCGCGTCGCGGCCTTCATCGGCGAGCCGGTGCAGGGCGCCGGCGGCGTGATCATCCCGCCCTCGACCTACTGGCCGGAGATCCAGCGCATCTGCCGCGAGTACGGGATCCTGCTGATCGCGGACGAGGTCATCTGCGGGTTCGGGCGCACGGGCCGCTGGTTCGGCTCGGAGACCTTCGGCATCGAGCCGGACTTCATGACGATCGCCAAGGGCATCACCTCCGGCTACCAGCCGCTCGGCGGCGCGATGGTCTCGGACAAGGTCGCCGACGTGCTGATCGAGAAGGGCGGCGAGTTCGCCCACGGCTTCACCTGGTCCGGGCACCCGGTCTGCTGCGCCGTCGCGATCGAGAACATCGCCATCATGCGCCGCGAGAAGATCGTCGAGCGCGTGCAGGAGGAGGTCGCGCCCTACTTCCAGAAGCGCATCCGCGAGCTCGCCGACCACCGGCTCGTCGGCGAGGTGCGCGGGGTCGGCATGCTGGGCGCGATCGAGCTCGTCGCCCACAAGGGCAGCCGGACCTTCTTCCGCGACCGCAGCGCGGTCGGGCTCGTCTGCCGCGACCACTGCTTCAGGAACGGCCTCATCATGCGCGCGGTGCGCGACACCATGATCATGGCCCCGCCGCTCGTCATGACGAAGGCGAACGTGGACGAGCTGATGGAGAAGGCGAGGCGCTGCCTCGACCTGACCGCCAGGGACATCGGCATCGGCTGAGGAAGGAGAGGACATGCGCGCCATTCGACTCGGGGCCGTCGCGGCGGCCGTCGCGCTCGCCGCCGCCTGCGGCGGGAAGCAGGAACCCGAGGCCGGCGGCGCCGCGCCGGGGCCGGAAGAGAAGGTCGTCAACGTCTACAACTGGTCCGACTACATCGGCGACACGACGATCGCCGACTTCGAGAAGGCGACCGGCATCAAGGTGGTCTACGCGGTCTTCGACTCCAACGAGCAGCTCGAGACGAAGCTCCTGACCGGCCGGTCGGGCTACGACCTCGTCGTGCCGACGGCGCCCTTCATGGAGCGCCAGATCAAGGCCGGCGTCTACATGAAGCTCGACAAGTCGCAGCTGCCGAACCTCGCGAACATGGACCCGGAAATCATGCGGCGCACGGCGGCGCACGATCCGGGCAACGAGCATTCGGTGACCTACCTCTGGGGGACGGTCGGCCTCGGCTACAACCCGGACATGGTGAAGAAGGCGCTCGGCACGGACACGATCGACAGCTGGGGCGCGCTGCTCGACCCCGCGATCGCCTCGAAGCTCGCCAAGTGCGGCATCGCGATCCTCGACGCCCCGACCGACGTCTACGGCTCGGTCGCGATCTACAAGGGCATCGACCCGAACAGCGAGAAGCCCGAGGACCTCAAGGCCGTCGAGGACACGCTGATGAAGATCCGGCCCTACGTCCGGTACTTCCACTCCTCGCAGTACATCAACGACCTCGCTTCCGGCGAGATCTGCCTCGCGCTCGGCTGGAACGGCGACATCCTGCAGGCGCGCGACCGCGGCGCGGCGGCGGCGAAGCCCGTGACCGTCCGCTACGTGATCCCGAAGGAAGGCGCCATCAACTACTTCGACATGATGGCGATCCCGGCCGACGCGCCGCACCCGCGGAACGCCCACGCCTTCGTCAACTACCTCATGGACCCGCAGGTCATCGCCAAGGTGACGAACAAGGTCCGCTTCGCGAACGGCAACCTGGCCTCGCTGCCGTACGTCGCCGACGACATCAAGAACGACCCGGGCATTTACCCGGACGCCGCGACGCGCGAGCGCCTGCACCCCGACCTCGCCGAGTCGCAGCAGTTCAGCCGCGAGCTGAACCGCGCCTGGACGCGCGTCCGCAGCGGCGAGTGACGTGAGCCGGGAGCCGCGGGCCGCCGCGCCTCTCGTCGCCGCGGCGCTGCTGGCGGCCTGCGGCGGCCCCTCCGGCGACGGCGGCGCTCCGGCCGCGGAAGCGAAGGTCCTGAACGTCTACAACTGGTCCGACTACACCGGGCCGACGACCATCGCCGACTTCGAGGCGCGCACCGGGATCGAGGTGAACTACGACACCTACGATTCCAACGAGATCCTCGAGACCAAGATGCTGACGGGCTCGACCGGCTACGACGTCGTGTTCCCGTCGGCCGTGCCGCTCGCCCGCCAGGTGGCCGCGGGCGCGATCGGGAAGCTCGACAAGTCGAGGCTCCCGAACCTCGCGCACATGGACCCCGAGGTCATGCGGCGCATCGGGCTCATCGACCCGGGCAACGAGCACTCGATCCCCTACATGTGGGGCACCGCGGGCCTCGGCTACAACCCGGAGCAGGTGCGCAAGGTCCTCGGCACCGACCGGATCGACAGCTGGTCGGCGATCTTCGACCCCGCGGTCGCCTCGCGCCTCGCCGCCTGCGGCATCGCCATGATGGACGTGCCCGAGGACACCTTCATGGCCGCGCGCATCTACCTCGGGCGCGACGCCAACAGCCTGGACGCCGGCGACCTCGCCGACGCGGAGGCGGTCCTGAAGCGCGCGCGCCCGTACTACCGCTACTTCAACACCTCGCAGCTCGTGAACGACCTCGCGAGCGGCGAGGTCTGCGTCGCCTTCAGCTGGAACGGCTACATCATCCAGGCCCGCGACCGGGGCGCCGCGGCCTCGGTGCCGGTGGAGATCCGCTACGTCATCCCGAAGGAGGGCTCCTTCCTCTGGTTCGACGTCGCCGCGATCCCGGCCGATGCGAAGCACCCGGGAAACGCGCACGCCTTCCTCGACTACCTCATGGATCCCGCCGTGATCGCGAAGGTCAGCAACCGGATCGGCTACGCCAACGGCAACCGCGACGCGCTGCCGCTCCTCGAGCCGCGCGTGCGCGACGATCCCGCCGTCTACCCGTCCACGGAGCTGCGGGACAGGCTGTTCCCCGACACGCCGGAGGAGCCGGCCTACATCCGCGCGGCGAGCCGCGCGTGGACGCGCGTCAAGAGCGGCCAGTAGACTGCGCGGCGGAGGGGGATCCATGGCCAACGCGCGACCCGAGAACAAGTCCGAGCCCTGGAAGGACCCGGGCGCCCAGCCCTACGTCCGGCTGGAGAAGCTGACCAAGCGCTTCGGCGACTTCGTCGCGGTGGACGACGTCACGCTAAACATCTACCGCAACGAGATCTTCTGCCTGCTGGGCGGCTCGGGCTCGGGCAAGACGACGCTGCTGCGCATGATGGCGGGCTTCGAGCGGCCGACCGAGGGGCGCATCTGGATCGACGGCGTGGACGTGACGGCGACGCCGCCGTACGAGCGGCCGGTGAACATGATGTTCCAGTCGTACGCGCTCTTCGCGCACATGTCCGTGCAGAAGAACGTCGCCTTCGGGCTGCGGCAGGACCGCGTCGCCGACCCAGAGGTCGAGCAGCGCGTCGCGGAGATCCTGAAGCTCGTGCGCATGGAGCCCTACGCGAAGCGGATGCCGCACCAGCTCTCCGGCGGCCAGCGCCAGCGCGTCGCGCTCGCGCGCGCGCTCGTGAAGCGGCCGAAGCTCCTCCTGCTCGACGAGCCGCTGGCCGCGCTCGACAAGAAGCTGCGCGAGCACACGCAGTTCGAGCTGCTGAACATCCAGGAGACGCTCGGCGTCACCTTCGTCGTCGTGACGCACGACCAGGAGGAGGCCATGACGCTCGCCTCGCGCATCGGCGTCATGAACTACGGCGCGATCGTCCAGATCGGCACGCCCTCGGACATCTACGAGTACCCGAGCTCGAAGTTCGTCGCGGACTTCATCGGCTCGGTCAACCTGTTCGAGGGCCGCCTCGTCGAGGACGAGCCGGATTACGTGCGCGTCGCCTCGGAGGAGCTCGGCGGCACCTTCCACGTCGGCCACGGCGTCAGCGCGGCGCCGGACGCCACGGTCTGGGTCGCGCTGCGGCCGGAGAAGATCCTGCTCGGGCGCGAGCGGCCCGAGGGCGACGGCGACAATCGCGTGGAGGGCGTCGTCGCCGAGGTCGCCTACCGCGGCGACCAGTCGATCTACCTGGTGAAGCTCGCGAGCGGCCGGCAGATGCGCGTGACGCAGCCGAACACGCTGCGCACCGGCACCGGCGACCGCATCCGCTGGGACGACCGCGTCTGGCTCTCCTGGGATTCCTCGAGCCCGGTGGTGGTCACGCAGTGAGCGCCGCGCCGCTCCGCCTCCGCGAAGTCATCGCCTGGATCCGCGCCCACGGACCCTGGCGCTGGGCCTCGCAGGGCCTGCGCGCCCGCGGCTACAGCGGCCGCACGCTCGTCACGGCGATCCCGTACCTCTGGCTGCTGGTCTTCTTCCTGGTGCCGTTCCTGATCGTGCTGAAGATCTCGGTCTCGGAGATCCGGCTCGCGATGCCGCCTTACGAGCCGCTCGTCACCTGGATCTCCGACCACGTCGTCGGCCTTCGCATCAACTTCGCTAACTACGCCTTCCTCGTGAAGGACTCGCTGTACTGGAAGTCCTTCCTGAACTCGATCACGACCGCGGGCATCTCGACCCTGATCTGCCTGCTGATCGGCTACCCGATGGCCTACGGCATCGCCCGCTCGAGCCCCGCCTGGCGGAACATCCTGCTGCTGCTCGTGATGCTGCCGTTCTGGACCTCGTTCCTGCTGCGCGTCTACGCCTGGATCGGCATCCTCAAGAACAACGGCGTCATCAACAACCTGCTGATGGCGCTCGGCCTCATCGACGAGCCCATCCAGATGCTGCAGACGAACTTCGCGATGTACGTCGGCATCGTCTACTCCTACCTGCCGTTCATGGTGCTGCCGCTGTACACGGCGATCGAGAAGCTCGACCCCGCGCTGCTCGAGGCGGCGGCGGACCTCGGCTGCCGGCCGGTCAAGGCGTTCTTCCGCATCACGGTGCCGCTGACCAGGAGCGGCATCGTCGCCGGCTGCATGCTCGTCTTCATCCCGGCCGTCGGCGAGTTCGTGATCCCGGCGCTGCTCGGCGGGCCGGACGCGCTCATGATCGGACGCGTGCTCTGGGAGGAGTTCTTCAACAACCGCGACTGGCCGGTCGCGAGCGCGGTCGCGATCGCGATGCTGTTCGTGCTCGTGATCCCGATCATGGTGTACCAGCGCTACCAGGGCCAGCAGGTCGGGGGGCACCGGTGAGCCGCCGCTCCGCCTTCGTCACGGCGATGATGGTCGCGGGATTCCTGTTCCTGTACCTGCCGATCCTCCTGATGATCGCGTTCTCGTTCAACGAGTCGCGCCTCGTGACGGTCTGGGGCGGGTTCTCGACCAAGTGGTACGGCGAGCTCTTCCGCAACGAGCAGGTGCTGGACGCGGCCCTTCTCTCCTTCAAGGTCGCCGCCATGAACGCGACCGGCGCGACCGTGCTCGGCACGATCACCGGGCTCGCGCTGGCGCGCTTCGGCCACTTCCGCGGCCGGCCGCTGCTCACCGGCCTCGCGACCGCGCCGCTCGTGATGCCCGAGGTGATCACGGGGCTCTCGCTGCTCCTGCTGTTCGTCGCGATGGAGCAGCTCTTCGGCTGGCCGGAGGGCCGCGGCGTCACGACCATCACGATCGCGCACATGACGTTCTCGATGGCCTACGTCACGGTCATCGTGCAGTCGCGGCTCGCGACGCTCGACGAGTCGCTGGAGGAGGCCGCGATGGATCTGGGCGCCCGCCCCGCCAAGGTCTTCTTCCTGATCACCCTGCCGATCATCGTTCCCGCCATCCTCGCCGGCTGGCTGCTCGCGTTCACGCTGTCCTGGGACGACCTCGTGATCACGAGCTTCGTGACGGGGCCGGGCTCCAGCACGCTGCCGATCGTGATCTTCTCGAAGGTGCGCCTCGGCGTCAGCCCGGACATCAACGCGCTCGCGACGATCCTCGTCCTGATCGTGGCGACCGGCGCCGTCCTGTACGGCTGGTGGACGCTCCGCCAGCAGAAGCGCCGCGACGCGGACGTGCAGCGGGCGATCGCGGCCAACGAGTGATGCCCGGCTCGAAGCTGCCGCGCGTCGGCACGACGATCTTCACGGTGATGTCGCGCCTCGCCGCCGAGACCGGCGCGGTCAACCTCGGCCAGGGCTTCCCGGACTTCGACCCGCCGCCGCGCCTCTGCGAGCTCGTCGCGGAGCACATCGCCGCCGGCCGCAACCAGTACGCGCCCATGGCCGGACTGCCCGCGCTCACCGAGGCGATCGCGGCGGAGGCGCTCCGGCGGCACGGCTGGCGCATCGACCCCGCGAACGAGGTCACGGTGACCGCCGGCGGGACCGAAGCGCTCTTCGCCGCCATCCACGCGGTCGTGCGCGCGGGGGAGGAGGTCATCGTCCTCGACCCGAGCTACGACTCGTATGCGCCCGCGGCGGAGCTCGCGGGCGCGCGCGTCGTGCACCTGCCGCTCTCCGTCGCGGACTTCGGCATCGACTGGAGCCGCCTCGCCGCGGCGATCACGCCGCGGACGCGCCTGCTCGTCGTCAACACCCCGCTGAACCCGGCCGGCACCGTGCTGGGCGCGGCCGACTGGGATCGCATCGCGGAGCTCGCGGAGGGCCGGGACCTCTACGTCCTTTCGGACGAGGTCTACGAGGCGCTCGTGTTCGACGGCGCGCGGCACTCGGGCGTCCTCGGCAATGAGCGGCTGCGCGGACGCGCCTTCGCGGTCTTTTCCTTCGGCAAGACCTACAACGCGACCGGCTGGAAGGTCGGCTACTGCGTCGCCGCGCCGGCGCTGACCGCGGAGTTCCGCAAGGTCCACCAGTTCCTGACCTTCGCCGTGTCGACGCCCGTGCAGCACGCGATCGCGGACTTCATGAAGGAAGCGCCAGGCTTCGCGGAGGGGCAGGCCGCGTTCTACCAGGCGCGGCGGGACCGCTTCCGCGCGCTGCTCGCGGGGTCGCGCTTCGCCCTGCGCCCGGTGCAGGGCACCTACTTCCAGCTGGCCGACTACTCCGCGATCTCGGATTCCTCCGACGCGCGCTTCTGCGAGGAACTGACGCGCAGACACGGCGTCGCCGCCATCCCCTTGTCTCCCTTCTGCGACGAGCCACCGGAGGCACGGTTGATACGCTTCTGCTTTGCCAAGAACGACGGGACGCTGGAAGCCGCGGCGGAGAGACTGCGCGGCGTCTGAGCGGCCCGCGAACCCCGGGTCCGCGAGGAAGCCTCCATGAATCGTCACCTGGTCTGGCTCATCGGGTCGCCCCTGGC
>DASSUY010000165.1:0-4922 GCA_035706525.1 Steroidobacteraceae bacterium | reverse complement strand
TCTTGACCAAGGCCGGAGCCTTCCCGGCTGCGAAGGAGATGACGTGAGCTACAGACTCGGCATCGACGTCGGCGGGACCTTCACCGACCTCAAGCTCGTGGACGAGGCGAGCGGCCGCACCTGGAGCGCGAAGGTCCCGAGCACGCCCAAGGACCAGTCGGTCGGCGTCCTCGCGGGCCTGACGCGCATCTGCAAGCTCGCCGGCATCGAGGCGAGCGCGATCGAGCACGTGATGCACGGCACGACCGTCGCGACGAACACCGTGCTGACCGGCTCCGGCGCGCGCGTCGGCCTCGTGACGACGAAGGGCTACCGCCAGGTGCTGCAGATCGCGCGCTCCTACGTGCCGGGCGGCCTCGGCGGCTGGGTCATCTACAACAAGTCGCTGCCGATGGCGCCGCTCGCGCTGACCGTCGAGGCGGACGAGCGCGTGGACGCGCGCGGCGAGGTCGTGAAGCCGCTCGACGAGGCGGCGCTGCGCGAATCCCTCGCGAAGCTGAAGGGCGCGCGCATCGAGGCGCTGACGGTCTCGCTGATCAACGCCTTCGCGAACGACGTGCACGAGCGGCGCATCCGCGAGATCGCGGCCTCCGTGCTGCCGGGCGTGCCGGTGTCGATCTCCTCCGAGGTCGTGCCGGAGATGCAGGAGTACGAGCGGACGGTCACGACGGTCGCGAACTCCTACGTGCGGCCCGTCGTGCAGCGCTACGTCGGCAACCTGAAGAAGAAGCTCGCCTCCAGGGCCGGCGAGGTGAAGCTGCACATCCTGCGCTCGGACGGCGGCCTCGCCTCGGCCTCCTCCGCCGAGGAATACCCGGTGAACCTCCTGATGTCCGGCCCGGCCGGCGGCGTCACCGGCGCGCTCTGGGTCGCGCTGCAGGCGGGATTCCCGAACCTGCTCACCGTCGACGTCGGCGGCACGTCCACCGACGTCGCGCTCATCATGAACGGCGAGCCGCGCCTGCGCCGCGAGACGACGGTCGGCGACGTGACGGTGCGCGCCTCGTCGGTGGACATCCGCTCGGTGGGCGCGGGCGGCGGCTCGATCGCGCACGTGCCGGAGCTCACCAGGGCGCTGCGCGTCGGCCCGCAGTCCGCGGGCGCGGACCCGGGCCCCGCCGCCTACGGCCGCGGCGGCGAAGAGCCCACCGTGACCGACGCGAACGTCGTGCTCGGCTACCTGCCCCCGATGCAGCGCCTCGGCGGCGACCTCGAGCTGAAGCCCGACCTTGCGGCCAGGGCGGTCGGCAAGATCGCGGGGGCGCTCGGCAAGTCGGTCGAGGGCGCGGCGCAGGGCATCTACGACATCGTCAACGAGAACATGGTCGGCGCGCTCCGCCTCGTCTCGGTCGAGCAGGGCCACGATCCGCGCGACTACGCGCTGATCGCCTTCGGCGGCGCGGGGCCGTTGCACGCGAACGCGCTCTCGCGGCTGCTCGGCTCCTGGCCCTCCATCATCCCGCCGGGGCCGGGCGTGCTCTGCGCGCTGGGCGATGCGACGACGGCGCTGCGCGACGAGGCCTCGCGCACCTTCATCCGCAAGTTCGGCGAGACGAACGCGAAGGAGATCGGCGCGATCCTCGCGCAGCTCTCCGCGACCGCGGCGGCCGCGCTCGAGCGCGAGAAGGTGCCCGCGAAGGAGCTGCGCCGCAGCTACCAGGTGGACGTGCGCTACCACGGGCAGGGGCTCCGGCTCACGGTGGACGTGGACCCGGCGGACCTCAGGAAGCGCGGGCTCAAGGCGATCTCCGAGCCGTTCGACGCCGAGCACAAGCGCCTCTTCACCTTCGCGCTGCCGCTCGAGCACGAGTTCGTCGCGCTACGCGCCGTCGTGCAGGGCCGCGGCATCAGGGTGAAGCGCCCCGCGATCGCGCGCGGCGGCCGCGACCCGAAGGCGGCCGCGGTCGGCCGGCAGGGCGTGTACGTGGACGGGCGCCGCGCGAAGGCCGTGGTGTACGACCGCGCGAAGCTCGGCGCGGGCAACCGCATCAAGGGCCCCGCGATCGTCATCGAGATGGACTCGACGACGGTGATCCTGCCGAAGCACACGGGACTCGTGGACCGCCTCGGCAACATCCTCATCTACCCCGACGGGCACAAGGGCCTGCGCTGAGCGCAGGGGAGCATCCATGGCAGCCAAGATCATCCAGCGCAGCCGGAAGCCGTTCCGCAAGGTCAAGGTGGACACGGTCACGATCGACATCATCGAGAGCGCGCTCAGGAACGCGCGCTTCGAGATGGACACGGTGCTGTTCCGCACCGCGATGTCGCCCGGGATCCGCGAGCAGCACGACGAGTTCCCGCTGATCGCGAACCTCGAGGGCAAGATGGTCGTCGGCCAGTTCGGCTCGTTCATCCACGGCTTCCTGCAGGGCTACGACGGCACGGTCGAGGAAGGCGACGTGTTCCTGACCAACGACCCCTACTCCTGCAACGGCGCGATCAGCCACATCAACGACTGGCTGATGCTGATGCCGGTGTACAAGGACGGGCGCGTGATCGCCTGGGCCGCGATGTTCGGGCACATGACCGACGTCGGCGGCAAGGTGCCGGGCTCGCTGCCGACCGACGCGCGCACGTTCTACGAGGAAGGCGTCGCCGTGCCGCCGGTCAAGATCATCCGCGGCGGGAAGCTGCAGGACGACGTGCTGAAGGTGATCCTCCACAACTGCCGCCTGCCGACCTGGAACTACTCGGACTTCCACGCGATCGTCGCCGCGCTTCGCACCGCCGCGATCCGCTGCGTCGAGCTCTCGCGCCGCTTCGGCGACGACGTCTTTTACTCGGCGATGGACGCCATGCTCGAGCGGAACAAGCGCGCGATGCGCGAGCTGATCCGCCGCACGGTGCCGGAGACGAAGCAGCACTTCGAGGACTACGTCTGCGACGACGGCATGAACATGGGGCCGTACAAGATCGCCTGCTCGATGTGGCGCGAAGGGGACAAGTGCATCTTCGACTTCGCGGGCACGGACCCGCAGTCGATCTCCTCGATCAACTTCCTGCTGAACGAGGAGATGTTCAAGATGTTCGCGGGCGTGTACATGATCATGGTGTTCGACCCGCAGATCCTCTTCAACGACGGCTTCTACGACCTGATGGAGGTGCGGATCCCCGAGGGCACGCTGCTGAAGCCGCTGAAGCCCGCGGCGCTCTCCTGCCGCACGCACGCGCTCGGGCGCATCTTCGACGTGCTCGGGGGGCTCCTCGGCCAGGGCAACCCCGCGTTCATGTGCGCGGCGGGCTTCTCGGACAGCCCGCATTTCATGTACTCGGGCTACGACAGGGACGGCGAGTGGTACCAGCTGTACCAGATCGGCTTCGGCGGCATTCCCGGCAAGCCCTTCGGCGACGGGCCGGACGGGCACTCGCTGTGGCCGTCGTTCACGAACGTGCCGAACGAGTTCCTCGAGAGCTACTTTCCGCTTCGCATCGACACGTACGAGACGATCGTGGATTCCGGCGGGCCGGGCAAATTCCGCGGCGGCAACGGGATCCGCATCGGCTACCGCTTCCTCGAGCCCGGCGAGGTCTCGATCCACGACGACCGCTGGCTCACCTATCCCTGGGGCGTCAACGGCGGCCTGCCGGGCTCGCGCAGCCGCAAGCTCCTCCAGCGCGCGGACGGCAGCGAGACGCTGCTGCCGTCCAAGACCGACCGCGTGAAGGTCGAGCCGGGCGACCTGCTCGTGTACGAGACCTGGGGCGGCGGCGGCTGCGGCGACCCGCTCGAGCGCGAGCCGGAGAAGGTCGCGTTCGACGTCGAGGCCGGGCTCGTGAGCGAGGAAGGCGCGCGGCGCTATGGCGTCGTGATTTCCAGGGGCCGCGTCGACGCAAAGGCGACGGCGGAGCTGCGCGCGCGCATGGCGCGTGAACGCGGCCCGGTGCAATTGTTCGACCGCGGCTTCAAGGACATCGCGGAACTCAAGTCGCGCTGCAAGGCGGAGACGGGCCTCGAGCCGCCCGCCGCGCCGCAGTTCCAGGCGCGCCGGCGGGCTGCCCGCCGCGCGGCCGCGGGCGGAGGCTGACGCATGCGCGCCGTGGACAAGGCTTACGACGCCGTGCGCTCCGGCATCATCGCCGGGCGCTACCTCGCGGGCGCGAGGCTCACCGAGCAGGAGATCGCGACGCGCGTCGGCGTCAGCCGCACGCCCGTGCGCGAGGCGCTCCGCCGCCTCGACGCCGAGGGGCTCGTCGAGTTCACGCCGAACCTCGGCGCCGTCGTCACGACCTGGTCGGAGGCGGACTCGGACGAGGTCTTCGACCTCCGCGCGATGCTCGAATCCTACGGCGTCCGCCGCGCGACGCGGCGCGCGACGACCGAGCAGATCGCGGAACTCCGGCAGCTCGCGGAGACGCAGCACCGCGAGTCGGTCGAGCGCGGGCCGGGGCACCTCGAGCGAATCGCCGACCTCAACAGCCGCTTCCACCGCCGGCTCCAGGAGGCCGCGGGCAGCGCGCGGCTCTCGCGCGCGCTCTCGGCGCTGATCGAGGCGCCGCTGATGATGCGCACCTTCCAGATGTACACGCCGGAGGACCTCGAGCGCAGCTCGCACCACCACCTCGAGATCGTGCGCGCGATCGAGGCGCGGGATGCCGACTGGGCGGCGTCGGTGATGCTCTCCCACATCCACGCCGCGCGCGGCGCGCTGAATCGCTGAGCGGCGGGGCGCCGTGGCCCGCGGCATCGATCCCGCGCCCGAGAGCCGGCGCCTCGCGCCCGGCAAGCGGCCGGCGTTGCTCGTCGTCGACTTCGTCCGTGCCTACCTCGTGCCCGGCTCGCCGCTGTACGCGGGCGTCGAGTGCGCGCGGGTCAGCGCGGCGCGGCTGCTCGCCGCCGCGCGCGCGGCCGGGATCCCGGTGATGCACACGAACGTCGCCTACGAGCCGGGCGGCGCGGACGGCGGCGTGTTCTTCAGGAA
>DASSUY010000164.1:0-2942 GCA_035706525.1 Steroidobacteraceae bacterium | reverse complement strand
CGGCGGCCAGATGGTCGCGGCAGACTTCATCCTGACGCCGGCCGTCGTCTTCAGCGAGAACAACGCCGGGGGCCTCGGCGGCGCGCTCGGCGGGCTCCTCGGCGGAAAGTCGGCCGTGCTCGGCGCCGTCGCGGGCGGCCTCAAGTTCAAGGAGGCGCAGACCAGCATGCTCGTCGCGGACGCGCGTTCCGGCGTGCAGGTCGCCGCCGCCGAGGGCAGCACGAAGAAGGCGGACCTCAGCCTCGGCGTCGGCCTCTTCGGCGGCGGCGCGGGCGGCGGCATCGGCGGCTACGGCAACACGAACGAGGGCAAGATCATCGCGGCCTCGTTCGCGGACAACTACAACAACATCGTGCGCGTCGTCCGCAACGACCCGAACCTGCAGCGCGACGTCGGCTCGCTCGCACAGGAAGCGGCGGCGGGCGGCTCGACGAAGGCCGGCGCCGTCTACAACGAGGGCGACGTGCTCTATCCGAAGATTGCCGGCGTCAAGGTCATGGCGGCCTCGGGCGAGGGCGGGAAGGCCGTCGCGACGCTGGACAAGGGCGAGGAACTCATCTACATGGGCGTCGAGGAGAACGGCTTCCTGAAGGTCGAGTCCGGCAAGGGCGGCGGCTGGGTGAAGAAGATCCTCGTGACGAAGTAAGCTCTGCACCCGAGCGGGTGTAGTTCAATGGTAGAACTGCAGCTTCCCAAGCTGCTAACGTGGGTTCGATTCCCATCACCCGCTCCATTTTTCCTTTCCCGATGAGCAACTGGCTGGCAGGCGCCGCGGGCGGCGTGCTGATCGGCCTCGCGGCGACGCTCCTGCTCGCGACCCTCGGCCGGCTCGCCGGCATCAGCGGCATCCTGAACGGCTTCGTCGAAGGTCCCGCCGGGGAGCGCGGCTGGCGCTTCGCCTTCCTCGCCGGCATGGCGGGCGCCGGCGCGCTCGCGCTGCTCGTCCTTCCCGCGCCGCCGCGCGCCCTGACCGCGCCCGTGCCGCTCCTCGTCGTCGCCGGTCTCCTCGTCGGCTTCGGCACCCGGCTCGGCAACGGCTGCACCAGCGGCCACGGCGTCTGCGGGCTCGGCCGCTTCTCGAAGCGCTCGCTCGCGGCGGTGCTCGTCTTCATGGCGACTGCGATGGTGGCGACCTTCGTGATGCGCCACGTCCTCGGCGCGCCGGCGTGAGCCGCGCGACCCTGGCCGCGGCCGCCTCCGGCGCGCTCTTCGGCGTCGGGCTCGCGCTCTCCTCGATGACCGACCGGCAGGTCGTGCTCGGTTTCCTCGACGTCGCGGGGGCCTGGAACCCGACGCTTGCCTTCGTGATGGGCGGTGCGGTCGCGGTGACCGCGCTCGCCTTCCGCCGGGTGCTGCGCCGGCCGGCGCCGGCCTGCGGCGGGCAATTCCGCCTGCCGGACCGCGACGTCGTCGACGCGCGCCTCCTCGCCGGCGCGGCGATCTTCGGCGTCGGCTGGGGACTCGCGGGCTTCTGCCCCGGGCCCGTGCTCGTCGGCGCGGCGGCGGGCCTCGCCGATGCCTGGGTGTTCGTGCCCGCCATGGTCGCCGGCAGCTGGATCGCGGGAAGGCTCTTCACGCGATGAGCGACGGCTGGCTCCCGCAGGAGGCGATCCGCAGGAAGCGCGACGGCGGCCGCCTCGAGGCCGCCGACCTCGCGCGCATCGCGAGCGGCCTCGCCGACGGCTCGCTGTCGGACGCGCAGGCGGGCGCCTTCGCGATGGCCGTGTGGCTCCGGGGCATGGACTTCGCCGAGTGCGCCGACTGGACACGCGCGGTGCGCGACTCGGGCGAGGTCTTCGACTGGCGCCGGGAGTCGCCGCCCGGTCCCATCCTGGACAAGCATTCGACGGGGGGCGTCGGCGACCTCGTCTCGCTGGCGCTCGGCCCGATGCTCGCCGCCTGCGGCGCCTGGGTGCCGATGGTCGTCGGCCGCGGGCTCGCGCACACCGGCGGCACGCTCGACAAGCTCGAGTCCATCCCGGGCTACGCCTCGCGGCCGGAACCCGGGCGCGTGCGCCGCGCCGTGCGCGAGGCGGGCGTCGCGATCGTCGGCGCCGGCGACCGCATCGCGCCGGCGGACCGGCGCCTCTACGCGATCCGCGACGTGACGGCGACGGTCGACTGCCTGCCGCTGATCGTCGCGTCCATCCTCTCGAAGAAGCTCGCGGCGGGCCTCGACGCGCTCGTGCTCGACGTGAAGCGCGGGAACGGCGCCGTGCTGCCGGAGCCCGGGCGCGGGCGCGAGCTCGCGCGCGCGATGCAGGCGACGGCCGCGGAAGCGGGGCTTTCGATGACCGCGCTCATGACCGACATGTCGGAGCCGCTCGCGCGCTCGGCGGGCAACGCGCTGGAAGTGCACGAGGCGATCGCAATGTTGCAGGGCGCGGACGGCGACCCGCGGCTTCGGGAGGTCACGCTCGCGCTCGGCGCCGAGGTCATGGTGCAGGGCGGGCTCGCGCCCGACGGGGCGGCGGCGCGGAAGGCTCTGGACGCGTCGCTGGCGTCGGGCCGCGCGGCCGAGCGGTTCTCGCGCATGGTTGCAAGCCTCGGCGGGCCGTCCGACCTCCTCGAGCGTGCCGGGTCCTATCTGCCGCGGGCGCCGGTCGTCGCCGACGTCGCCGCGCCCGCGACGGGAACGGTGCTCGCGATCGACACGCGGGCCGTCGGCCTCGCGGTCGTGCGACTCGGGGGAGGGCGCGTCGCGCCCGGGCAGGCGATCGACCACGCGGTCGGCTTCGACCGGCTCGTGCCGCGCGGCGCGAAGTTGCGCGCCGGCGATCCGATCGCGCGCGTGCATGCGCGGACGCCGGAGGCCGCGAAGGCGGCGGCCGCCGAACTCGCCGCCGAATTCACGATCGGCGACGGCCGCCCGGAGGCGCCGCCGCTGGTGGAGCGCCTCGGCTAGCGGCGGCCGCGCGGCCGGAAGCTGCGCGTGTGGCGGT
>DASSUY010000163.1:0-2031 GCA_035706525.1 Steroidobacteraceae bacterium | reverse complement strand
ATTCTCCCGGTCGAGGCCGGCTTGCGGGCCGAACGCGACAACCGCACGGCCCAGTCGGTGCAGTGGCGCAAGGGCGGGCAGACGAGCGCATTCACCGGCGGGCGCTGCCGCGACTGCGGGGCCGTGCAGTTCCCGCTGTCGCGCGTGTGCGTGAACCCAAACTGCCGCAAGAGCGGCACGCAGGAGCCGCACCGCCTCGCCGAGAGCCGCGGGCGCGTGAAGACCTTCACCGAGGACTGGCTGGCCTACTCGCCGCGGCCGCCGCTCATCTACGGCAACGTCGCCTTCGAAGAGGGCGGCAACGCCTTCCTCGAGTTCGTCGACTTCGAGCCCGGCGAGGTCAGGGTCGGGACGCCTGTGCGCTTCGCGTTCCGCATCAAGGACTTCGACCGGCAGCGCGGCTACCGCCGCTATTTCTGGAAGGCCGCGCCGGCAGGGGAAAGCTGAGATGGCGAGCGGCATCCGCGACAAGGTCGTGATCCTCGGCATGGGCTGCAGCCGCTTCGGCGAGCGCTGGGAATCCGGCGCCGACGACCTGATGCTCGAGGCCTTTGATGAGGCGGTCGCCGACGCCGGCATCGATCGCGACCGGCTCGACGCCGCCTGGCTCGGCGTGTTCTACGACGAGCAGAACGTCTCGAAGTCCGGACTGCCGCTCGCGATCGCGCTGCGGCTCCAGGGGATCCCGGTGACGCGGGTCGAGAACCTCTGCGCGACCGGCACCGAGGCGCTGCGCGGCGCGGCCTACGCAGTCGCGGCCGGCGCCGCCGATTTCGCGCTCGCGATGGGCGTCGAGAAGCTGAAGGACACGGGCTTCCGCGGCCTGCCCGAGCGCACCAAGGGCACCTTCGACGACCTCTGGCAGCCGAGTTTCACGGCGCCCGGTGCCTTTGCCCAACTCGCGGCGGGTTACGCCGCCAAGCACAAGCTGCCGATGGAGCTGGTAAAGCGCGCGATGGCGCACGTCTCGGTCAAGAGCCACGCGAACGCGGCGCTCTCGCCCAAGGCTCACCTGCGCCGGCCGCTGACCGAGCGGCAGGTGCTGGATGCGCCGATGATCGCCTGGCCGCTAGGCACCTACGACTGCTGCGGCGTGTCGGACGGCGCGGCCTGCGCGATCGTCACGACGCCGGAGAAGGCGCGGGAGCTCGGCAGGCGCGAGGCAGTCGCCGTCCGCGCGATGCAGCTCGCCGCGTCCAACGGCGTCGAGCTCTCGCACGACTCCTGGGACGGTGCGCACACGCCCAACACGCGCACCGCCGCGGCCCGCGCGTACGCGGAAGCCGGCATCCGGGACCCGCGCAAGGAGATCTCGGTGATGGAAGTCCACGACTGCTTCTCGATCACGGAGCTCGTGCTGATGGAGGACCTCGGCATGTCGGACCCGGGCCGCGCGCCGCAGGACGTCCTGGACGGCGCCTTCGACCGCGGCGGGCGCAATCCCTGCCAGACCGACGGCGGGCTCAAGTGCTTCGGCCACCCGGTCGGCGCCTCGGGCCTGCGCATGGCCTACGAGGTGTATTCGCAGCTCCTCGGCCGGGCGGGCGAGCGCCAGCTCGGGAAACCCGCGCTTGGCATGACGCACAACCTCGGCGGAATTCCGGCACGGAACGTCGCGAGTGTCTCCATCTTCGGATTGAACCGGCTGTAACGAACCTAGGAATCGCGGACATGGCAACCACCCGACCGCTGGGCAGCGACGAGAAGGCCGAAGGCCCGCGCTGGGGCTTCACCGACGAGCAGCTCGCGACGCTGCCGCACTCGTTCCGCGACGACCTCTTCGCCGGCAAGGTCTGCCTGATCTCCGGCGGCGGCAGCGGCCTCGGCCGCGCGATGGCCTATTTCTTCGTGCGCCTCGGCGCGAAGGTCATGATCTGCGGCCGCCGGCAGGAAAAGCTCGAGGAGACCGCGGGCGGGATCCGGCGCTGGCTCGGGCGCGATGTCGAGACCATGTCGATGACCATCCGCGATCCCGAGCAGGTCGCGACGCTCATGGCGCGCACCGTCGAGCGCCTCGGCGGCCTGCACCTG
>DASSUY010000162.1:0-2835 GCA_035706525.1 Steroidobacteraceae bacterium | reverse complement strand
CGAACCAGCCGCCGCTCGAGATCGGGAGCAGGTCGGCGAGCAGCGCCGGGCCGACCTTGAAGATCATCACCGCGAACCCGATCGCGACGAGAAACGCGAACGCGAGCGCCCAGCGACCGAGCTCGACCGGCTCGCCGTCGCCGTCGACCTCGTCCTGTGCCGCATAGTTCGCCGAGACGCTGAGCGCGCGGAACCCGATCGACAGGCTCTCGCCGAGCGCGACGACGCCGCGGACGACCGGCAGGCGAAGCGCCCAGTGGCGCGCCATCAGCGGGTCGATCGACTTCGCGACGTGCGCGATCTCACCGTCGGGCTTGCGCACCGCGACGGCCCAGTTGCGTGGACCGCGCATCATCACGCCCTCGAGGACCGCCTGACCCCCGATGTTCGAGGCCATTGGCGCTACGCCGAGGCGCGCTGCGCGCGCTCGGCCTTCTCGAGCCGGCGCTGGAAGCGCTCCACCCGGCCGCCCGTGTCGACGAGCTTCTGCTTGCCCGTGTAGAACGGATGGCAGTTCGAGCAGATCTCGACGTGCAGCTCGGCCTTCGTGGAACGCGTGGTGAACGTGTTCCCGCAGCCGCAGTGCACGGTCGTGAGCTGGTACTCGGGGTGGATGTCGGCCTTCATGGCCGGGCCAGGATAGCAGCGGCGGTTTGGCCGGCGACGTTGCCGCCAGAGACGAGAATTACAGGGCTTTTCGCCTCGACCTTCCCGGACAGCCACGCCGCCGCCGCGACCGCGCCGGCCGGCTCGCACGCCAGCTTCGCGCGCTCGTAGAGGAAGCGGAACGCCTGCTCGATCTCCTCTTCGGTCACGAGGACCCGCTCGAGGTCCTTGCAGGTCTCGGTGGCGATCGCCCCCGCGAACGGCGCGTTGAGTCCGTCGGCGATGCTCGTGGGCGTCACCGGGACGGGCTTTCCCGCGGCGACCGCGCTGTGGAAGGCGGTGCTCAGATCCGGCTCGACGGCGACCAGGCGGACGCGGTCGCCGATCGCCGCCTGGATGCCACCGATGAGGCCGCCGCCGCCGATCGGGACGACGACGACGTCGGCATCGGAGGCGTCCTCCTCGATCTCGAGCCCGACGGTGCCCTGACCCGCAAGGACGAGCGGATCGTCGAACGGGTGCACGAGCGTGCGTCCTGTCTCCTCGATGAGCGTGTCGAGTCGCGCGAACGCGTCGCCCGGGCCCGAGGCTTCGAGGTCGACGGCGGCGCCGTAGCCGCGGGTGGCGGCGATCTTCTGCGCGGATGCCCCCTCCCACATCACGACGAGCGCGTCGATCCCTTCCGAGGCCGCTCCGAACGCGACCGCCTGCGCGTGGTTGCCCGCGCTGATCGCGATCACGCCGCGCGCCTTCTCGTCGTCGCTGAGGCTGCTGATCTTGTTGAGGGCGCCGCGGACCTTGAACGAGCCCGTGCGCTGGAAGAGCTCGCACTTGAGGCGCGCGCCCATCGTCCGGTTGCCGAGGAGCGGTGTCCGCGGCAAGCGGCCGCCGATCGTCTCCCGTGCGCGAAGGACGTCCTCTCTGCTCGGGCCCTCGGGCATGAGCGAACCGTAATCGGACGAGGTGCGAATGAGCGGCGTCAACCGACTGGAGGGTCATGAAGAACCTGAAGACGTCACTCGCACTGCTCTCGATCCTGGCACTCGCCGTCGCCGCCGCGGCCTCCGGGGCGCTGAACCGGAAGGGCGGCGGCCAGGGGTCGATGACCGGCATGCACATGCCGATGTCGCACGCGAAGGTCTCGACCCCGAAAGCAGTGCAGCTCCGCATCACGCTCAACCGGTTGCTCGGCGAGCACGCGATCCTGGCGATCCAGGCGACGCAACGTGGGCTCGTCGGCGGCAAGGACTTCAAGGCCGTCGCGACCGCGCTCGATCGCAACTCGGTCGCGATCTCGAAGGCGATCGGATCCGTGTACGGCCCGGCTGCGGCCGACCGCTTCCTGAACGGGAAGGACCTGTGGCGGGCGCACATCCGCTACTTCGTCGACTACACCGTCGCGACGGCAAAGCACGACAAGGCGGGCCAGGCGAAGGCCGTCGCGAACCTGATGACGTACGTCCGGACGCAAGCGGCCTTCTTCGCGAAGGCGACCGGGCTGCCGAAGCGGGCTCTCGTCGACGACCTCACCGCCCACGTGCTCCAGCTGAAGGGTCAGCTCGACGCGTTCGCGAAGGGCAACTACGCGCAGGCGTACGCCCTCACGAACGGCGCCTACGAGCACATGGGCATGACCGCCGACCTGCTGGCCGGCGCGATCGCGAAGCAGAAGCATCTCGGCTCGATCTCGTCGCCGGCGGCCGATCTCGAGGTGGCGCTCGACCGGCTCCTCGGCGAGCACGCGCTGCTCGCGACGTGGGCGACGCAGGCCGGTTTGAACGGCGACAGGAACTTCCCCGCGCTCGCAAAGCAGCTCGACGCCAACTCGGTCGCGATCTCGAAGGCGGTCGGATCTGTCTACGGCGCCGCAGCCGCGAAGCGGTTCCTGAACGGGCCGAACCTGTGGCGTGCGCATGTCGACGACTTCGTCGACTACACGGTCGCGACGGCGAAGGGCGACAAGGCGGGCCGGAAGAAGGCGGTCGCCGGCCTGACGGCGTACATCGAGACGCAGGCCTCGTTCTTCGCGAAGGCGATCGGCCTGCCGAAGCCGGCGCTCGCGAACGACCTGACCGCGCACGTGCTGCAGCTGAAGGGTGCGCTCGACGACTACTCGGCGGGCCGGTACGGCGCGACGTTCGCGCTCGTCGACGGGTCGTACGCGCACATGTTCATGACCGGCAACGTGCTGGCCGCCGGAATCGCGAAGCAGCAGGGGCTCAGGTAGCC
>DASSUY010000161.1:0-5275 GCA_035706525.1 Steroidobacteraceae bacterium | reverse complement strand
TTCTCCCGCTTCAATTGTTCCGGCCCGGGCCGGCCGGGATCGTCCGGGCGCGGGGAGTCGCCGGGGACCGCGGCCGCGATGGCGGCGAGCAGCTCGGCTCCCGCGCGCGCCGCCGTCCGCGGGGGCACGGATGCGATGCGCGCGAGCGCCTCCGGCGTCTGCGGCCGCGCCGCCGCGAGCTCGTGAATCGCCGCATCGGGGAGTACCCAGCCGCGCGGCAGGTCGCGGGCCATCGCGCGCCGCTCGCGCCAGGCCGCGAGCGACTTTGCCGCCGCGTAGGCCGCGTCGTCGAGCCGTTCGATGCCCTTGAGGCGGCGCCACGCGTCCTCTGGATCGACCCGGTACAGGGAAATCTCGGCGAGCGCGGCCGCGTCCTCGTCGAGCCAGGCGCGCCGTCCCGCCGCGACCAGTCGCACGTCCAGCTCGTCCGCGAGCGCGGGCAGGTAGCGCACGTCGTCCACGGCGTAGGCGAGCTGCTCGCGCGACAGCGGGCGCCGGGACCAGTCCGTGCGCGCATGGCCCTTCGCGAGCGTGACGCCCAGCACGAGGCGCACCAGCTCCGCGTAGCCGACCTGCGCCGGGAAGCCGAGCAGGGATGCCGCCTGCTGCGTGTCGAAGACCGCCGGCGGCGGCGACGCGGTCAGCGGCAGCAGCGCCTCGATGTCCTGGCGCGCGGCGTGCAGGATCTTCGGGCGGGCGGGGGAGAGCAGCTCGCGGGTGAGCGCGCCGCCGTCCGGGATGGCGAGCGCGTCCACCAGCAGGATGTCGCCGCCCGCGGCGGCCTGGATCAGGCAGAGCTGCGGGAAGTAGGTGCGCTCGCGCACGAACTCCGTGTCGAGCGCGATCGCCGCCCCCGCCGGCCAGGCGGCGAGGCGCGCTTCGAGCTCCGCGGGGTCGCTGATTGGAGTATCGCCGGCGGTCATCGCCACCTTATTATGCGTTTGCGCTGGCCCCATCCCAAGGCTGCATGACCGGATTGCTGAACGCGCTGACGCAGATCGCCTTCCTGCGCAAGGACCCGAGCGGCCTGCCGTCGTCGCCGGCTTCGGTCGTCGTGTTCACGGCCGCCTACCTCGCCGCCGACCTCCTGATCGGCGTCGCGGGGCATTTCCGCGCCGTGCTGCCGCGCAGCGCCCTCGAGCTCGCGATCACGCTGCCGTCCTTCTGGCTGCTGCTCGCGATCACGCGCCGCGGCCACCGCTTCGCGCAGACGGTCAACGCGACCTTCGGCGTCTACGTGCTCGTCGCGCCGCTCCTCGCCGCCCTGCTCCTGCCCATGCGCATGAGCGGCGCCTTCACCCTGCTCGCGACGGCGATCTACACCGGGATCGCGATCTGGTACATCCTCGTCGTCGGCTACGTGTTCAAGTGCGCGCTCGACACGCACCTGGTGACGGGCTTCGCGATCGCCGTCGCCTGGATCCTCGGCACGCGCGCCGTCTCGAACGCCTTCTTCGGCGCCATCAGCTGATGCACCTTCACATCCTCGGCATCTGCGGCACGTTCATGGGGGGCATCGCGGCCCTCGCGCGCGCGGCCGGGCACCGCGTGACCGGCTCGGACGCGAACGTCTACCCGCCGATGAGCACGCAGCTCGAGTCGCTCGGGATTTCGCTGATCGAGGGCTACGGCCCCTCGCAGCTCGACCTCGCGCCCGACGTCGTCGTCGTCGGCAACGTCATGACGCGCGGCATGCCCGTGATCGAGCGGCTGCTGGAGAGCGGGCTGCCCTACGTCTCCGGGCCGCAATGGCTCGCCGAGAACTTCCTGCGGGGGCGGGAGGTGCTCGCGGTCGCGGGCACCCACGGCAAGACCACGACGTCCTCGATGCTCGCCTGGATCCTCGAGGACGCCGGCCGCTCGCCCGGCTTCCTCATCGGCGGGATTCCCGCGAATTTCGGCGCCTCCGCCCGGGCCGGGGGCGGCTCGCACTTCGTGATCGAGGCGGACGAGTACGACACCGCGTTCTTCGACAAGCGCGCCAAGTTCGTGCACTACCGACCGCGGCACCTGCTGCTCACGAACCTCGAGCACGACCACGCGGACATCTACCCGGACCTCGCCTCGATCCAGCGCCAGTTCCACCACCTCGTCCGCACGGTGCCGGGATCCGGCCGCATCACCTGGAATTCGGCGAGCGCGGCGCTGCGCGCCGTGCTCGCCATGGGCGCCTGGACGCCGCTGACTGAATTCGCGCGCGAGGCGGCGGCGGAATGGCGGGCGCGGCTCTCCGCCCCGGACGGCAGCGCCTTCGAGGTCCTTCACCGCGACGCGCCCGTCGCAGTCGTGCGCTGGCCGCTGATCGGCCTGCACAACGTGGAGAACGGGCTCGGCGCGGTCGCGGCCGCCGCGGGTGCGGGCGTCCTGCCCGCGCAGGCGGCGGCGGCGCTCGGGCGGTTCGCGGGCGTCAGGCGCCGGCTGGAGCTCCGGGGCGAGGCGGGCGGCGTGCGCGTCTTCGACGACTTCGCCCACCACCCGACGGCGATCGCGCTCACCATCGACGGCGTGCGCCGCCAACCCGACGCCGGCCGGATCGTCGCCGTGCTCGAGCCGCGCTCCAACACCATGCGACTCGGCCTGCACCGCGACGAGCTCGCGGAGTCGCTCGCGGCCGCGGACGGCGTCTGGCTCTACCAGCCGGCGGGCCTCGACTGGAACCTCGACAGCGTCGCAGCCGCGCTCGGCGGGAAGGCGCGCGTGGTGGGCGACATCCCGGGGCTGGTCGCCGCGCTGGCGGAGGACCTGCGGCCGGGAGACCGCGTGCTGGTGATGAGCAACGGCGGATTCGGCGGGCTGCACGAGAAGCTGCTCGACGCCCTGCGCGGGCGTGCCGCGTGAACGCCGAGGTCCGCGAGCTCCCGCTCTTTCCGCTGAACGCGGTGCTCTTCCCGGGCGGTCCGCTTCCGCTCCGGATCTTCGAGCCGCGCTACCTCGACATGGTGAGCCGGTGCATGCGCGAGCAGTCGGGGTTCGCCGTCGTGCTGATCGGGGAGGGCGAGGAGGCCTCCGCTGCGACGTCGTTCGCGGCGACGGGCACCGAGGCCCGGATCGTCGACTTCGACCGGCTCGAGGACGGGCTGCTCGGCATCAGCTGCCTCGGCCGCGAGCGCGTCCGCGTGGTCGAGGCCTGGCGCGAGGTCGACGGCCTGAACCGCGGCCGCGTGCTGGACATCGCCGCGGACCCGGAGGTGCCCGTGCCCGACAGCCAGGCCTGGCTCGCGGAGATCGTGCGCCAGGTGCTGCCGGAGGCGGGCGACGCCTACCGCCACGTCGAGCGCCGCGACGACGCCGCGTGGATCGCGAACCGCCTCGCCGAGCTCCTGCCGCTCGAGCTGGCGGACAAGCAGGCGCTGCTCGAGCTGACGGACCCGCTCGAGCGCCTGGCTGCGCTCGAGCCCGCGGTCCGCCGCGGCCGCGGCGACTAGCGCGCGGCCGGCGCCGCGAGCCAGCCGCGCCCCGCGGCGAGGGCGAGCAGCAGCGCCGCCCAGGCAGCCACGAGCCAGCCCGTGTAGCCGTCGAAGCTTCCGATGAGGAAGGCGCCCGGGGCCTCCCGGTCGGCCACCGTCAGCGCCGTCGTGGACTTGATGACGAACACCCAGCCCGCGTGCAGGCCGATGCCGGCGGCGATCGCGCCGGTCCTGCGCCGCACGAAAGCCAGCATCAGGCCGACCAGCACGAGGGTGACGAAGGAGTCCAGCACCGGCAGCGGGCGCGCGAAGTGCGTGAGCGACCCCGCGAGCAGCGTGAAGCCGCTGCCGGCGTCGACGTCGGAGGCGGGGATCTTCGTACGCGCGAAGAAGTGGATCGCGGCATAGACGAGCGCGGTCGCCACGGCCGCCGCGCGGAAGCCCGATTCGCGCTCGACCGCGCGGTACATCAGCCCGCGGAAGAACGTCTCCTCGACGACGGCGACGCCGAGGCCCGCGGCCAGTCCTCCCGCCAGGGCGCCCGCGAACGCGGCCGCGTCGACGCCCGACCGCAGCGACACGAGGCCGAGCGCGGCCATCGCGAGCGTCATCGGCAGCATCGTCGCGATGCCGAGCGCGAGGCCTGCGAGCGCCTGCCGGAGGAATCGGCGGCGGGGAATCCCGTAGCCCCAGTCCGCGCGGCCGCGAAGCCCGAGGCGGCGCATCGCGAGCAGGATCCCGGCGAGCAGGAGCAGCTGCCAGAATCGGCCCAGCGCGCGATGGAACGGCACGTCCGGCGCGATCGCCTGCACGCCGAGCCAGGCGGGGTAACCTAGCGCGGCCGCGAGGAACAGCGTGCCGAATATCGCGCCGAGGAACGCGAGCGTCGCGCGCATCAGCGCCCGGCGATTGCGGCGAGCACCCGGCGCGCCGCTGCGAGCGTCGCGTCGATCTCGGCCTCGCCGTGCGAAGCCGAAAGGAAGCCGGCCTCGTAGGGCGAGGGCGCGAGGTACACGCCGGCCTCGAGCATCCCGTGGAACCAGCGCCGGAACAGCGCGGCGTCGCTCGCCATCACCTCGCGGAAGTTCGCGACCGGCCCCGGGTTGAAGAAGAGGCTGAACATCCCGCAGACGCGATTCACGGTCGCAGGGATCCCGGCCTCGCGCGCGGCCTGCGCGAGGCCGTCGGAGAGCCGCGCGGTCGCCGCGGCCAGCCGTTCGTGGAAGCCCGGCTTCGCGAGCCCCTCGAGCGTCGCGAGCCCAGCGGCCATCGCGACGGGATTGCCCGAGAGCGTCCCTGCCTGGTAGACGGGGCCGAGCGGCGCGAGCCGCTCCATGATCTCCCGGCGCCCGCCGAACGCGCCGACCGGCAGTCCCCCGCCCACGATCTTGCCGAGCGTCGTGAGGTCCGGCTTCACGCCGTAGAGTGCCTGCGCGCCGCCGGCGGCCACGCGGAATCCGGTCATGACCTCGTCGAAGACCAGCACGGCGCCGTGGCGCGTGCAGAGCGTGCGCAGGGTCTCGAGGAAGCCGGGTGCGGGCGGGACGCAGCCCATGTTGCCGGCGACCGGCTCGACGATCACGCAGGCGATCTCGTCCCCGGCGGCGGCGAAGAGCGCCTTCGCGGCCGCCGCGTCGTTGTAGGGCAGCGTCGCAGTCGCCGCCGCGACCGCCGCCGGCACGCCCGCCGAATCCGGGACGCCGAGCGTCAGCGCTCCGGAGCCCGCCTTCACGAGCAGGCCGTCGGCGTGCCCGTGGTAGCAGCCCTCGAATTTCACCACCACTTTCCGCCCAGTCGCCGCCCGCGCCAGCCGAATCGCCGACATCGTCGCTTCCGTCCCCGAGCTCACAAACCGCATCATCTCCAGC
>DASSUY010000160.1:0-9910 GCA_035706525.1 Steroidobacteraceae bacterium | reverse complement strand
CCGCGAGTTCCGCCGGGGGCGCCTGACCCAGCCACACAAGCACCTGCCATAGCTGCCTGGAAGCGGCGCTTCCCTCGACCGGGACCGCGTGCCTCGATTTCGAGAGCTTCCGGCCATCCGGTTCCACGAGCAGCGGCAGGTGGCCGTAACGCGGCGTGGGCAAGCCCAGGCAGCGCTGCAGCAGTATCTGGCGCGGCGTGGAGCCCAGGAGGTCCGCGCCGCGGATCACGTCCGTGACCCTGGCGTCCGCGTCATCCAGCACCACCGCGAGGTGGTAGGCCGCATGGCCGTCCCGCCGGCGAATCACGAAATCGCCCGCTTCGCGTCCGCAGTCCTGGCGGACGTGTCCCTGGAAGAGGTCCTCGAACTCGACGATCGATTCAGGGGGCGTGCGGAAGCGCAGTGCGTGCGGCCCGAGCGCGGCCTGCGGACGGTCGCGGCAGGCGCCGGGATAGACCGGCTCCAGCGCCGGATCGGCCACCTGGGCGGCCGCGAGCTGCGAGCGGCTGCAGCTGCAGGCGAAGCTCAGTCCGCGCCCGATGAGTTCGTCGATCGCCCCCCGGTACCGCTCCGTTCGACGGGACTGGAATTCAACGCTTCCATCCCACTCGAAACCGAAGCGCCCGAGGGTCGCCAGGATGTCGTTGGCGTATGCCGGCCGGCAGCGCTCGCGGTCGAGGTCGTCGATGCGCAGCAGCCATCGGCCCTGTGCGTGCCGGGCGGACAGGTAGCTGCCGGCGGCCGCCAGGAGCGAGCCGAGGTGCAGCGGTCCGGAGGGAGTGGGGGCGAAGCGCCCGCAGGGGGCGGGCGCGTCAGCGGTACCAGTCGTCGCGGTCGCCGTACTGCTTCTCGCGGCGCTCGCGGCGTTCCTGCGCCTCGATGCACAGCGTCGCGACGGGGCGCGCCTCGAGGCGCTTGACCCCGATCGGCTCGCCGGTCTCGATGCAGTAGCCGTAGCTGCCGTCCTCGATGCGGCTCAGGGCCTCGTCGATCTTGCGGATGAGCTTCCGCTCGCGGTCGCGCGTCCTGAGCTCGAGCGCGAACTCGGACTCCAGGGTGGCGCGGTCGTTCGGATCGGGCGGATTCGCGGCCTCGTCCTTCATGTGCGACATGGTCCGGTCGACTTCTTCCATGAGGTCGCGCTTCCAGCTGCTCAGGATGCCGCGGAAATGCTCGAGCTGGTCCCGGCCCATGTACTGCTCGCCCTTGCGCTCGCGGTACGGGCGGACATTCCGGGGCCCGAGGAGCAGGTTGTGCGCGGCCGTGCCGTCCTCGTCCTCGTCGATGGCGGCCTGCCTTCGAGCCCGGGCCTGCAAGCCGGTGAACGTGACGCGGCCTTCCGCGACCTGGCCCGGGATCACCGGCGGCTTCGGCTTGGCCGGAGCCGCCGCGCGGGCCGGCGCGGCCGTCGCATTGACGGGCTTTGCCGCCTTGACCGGTGCGGCGGCTGAAGCACGGGACTTGGTCTTGGCGGCGGCCTTGGCGGGCTTGGCTTTTGGCGCCGCCGCCTTGGCTTTACGCGGCGCCGGCTTCGCGGACTTGCGCGGCGCGGACGCCTTGCGCGGTGCGGACTTTGCAGCGGGTTTTCGGGTTCGGGCGGCCTTCTTTGCAGCCATCAAGTTCTCCGGCCTGTTCAATCGAGCGCCGGATTATAGCCCCCGCCCCCGCGCGGTCCAGTCCCCTGAAATCGCGCCTTAAGGCCCCGAAACGCGGTCAGGGAAGGCTGACCGGCGCGGGCGCCGCCCAGCCCGGCTGTCGGTGTTCGGCGACAACGGTCGTATAAATGCCGCCCCGCACGTTGAAATGAGCGGTGAGGCGCAGGAAGCGCGGATTCAGCGTCGAGGCCAGCAGGTCCGCGATCTCGTTCGTGACCGCCTCGTGGAACGCGCCGCGATCGCGAAACGACCAGACGTACAGCTTGAGCGACTTGAGCTCCACGCAGAGCGCATCCGGCACGTACTCGATCTCGAGCGTCGCGAAGTCGGGCTGGCCGGTGCGCGGGCACAGGCAGGTGAACTCCGGGATCCGCATGCGGATCGTGTAGTCGCGGCCGCGCTGCGGATTCGCGAACGTCTCGATGCTCGTGGAGGGCGCGGCCTTGCTCATTCGGGTCCGACCCGGTCGTACTCAATTGCAGCCGGTTAATCTACACTAGCCGGAATGCGCCTTGCCAGGATAAAGCTCGCCGGATTCAAGTCTTTCGTCGATCCCACGACCGTTTCGTTTCCCTCAAACCTCACCGGCGTCGTCGGCCCGAACGGCTGCGGCAAGTCGAACATCATCGACGCCGTGCGCTGGGTGATGGGCGAGATTTCCGCCAAGCACCTGCGTGGCGACTCGATGACGGACGTGATCTTCAACGGCTCGCGCACGCGCAAGCCGATCGGCAGCGGCTCCGTCGAGCTCGTCTTCGACAACGCTGACGGCAAGCTCGCGGGCGCGTACGCGAACTACGCGGAAGTCTCGCTGAAGCGCGTCGTGTCGCGCGACGGCAACTCGACGTACTACATCAACGGCTCGAAGTGCCGCCGGAAGGACATCACGCACCTCTTCCTCGGCACGGGCCTCGGGTCGCGCAGCTACGCGATCATCGAGCAGGGCATGATCTCGCGGCTGATCGAGGCGCGCGCCGAGGACATGCGCTCGTTCGTGGAGGAAGCGGCCGGCATATCCCGCTACAAGGACCGCCGGCGCGAGACGGAGAACCGCATCTCGCACACGCGCGAGAACCTCGAGCGCCTCAACGACCTGCGCGAGGAGGTCGACAAGCAGATCCGCCACCTGCAGCGCCAGGCGGGCATCGCGCGGCGCTACCAGGAGAGCATGGAGCGCAAGCGCCAGCTGCAGGCGGAGCTGCTCGCGCTCCGCATCCGCGACCTCGACGGCGACATCGAGTCGCGCCACGCCCTCGCGAGCCAGCGCGAGACCGAGTCGCAGGCCGCGATCGCGGGGCTGCGTGCCGCCGAGGCGGCGGTCGAGAGGGCGCGAGCGCGCCATGCCGAGTGCTCGGACGCCCTCGCCGCCGTGCAGGGCCGCTACTACCAGGCCGGCGCGGATGCGACCCGCACCGAGCAGGCGCTGCAGCACGCCCGCGAGATGCGCCAGCGGCAGCGCGCAGACCTGGAGAGGGTGCGGGCCGAGCATGCCGAGTCGGCGACCCTCGCGGGTCGTGACGACGCGCAGCTTTCGGAACTGGCGCGCAGCCTCGAGCAGGCCGAGCCGGGACTGGTCGCGGCGCAGGCGCGCGAGAGCGCGTCGCGGGACGCGCTGGCGGCTGCGGAGGCCGCCATGGCCGCCTGGCAGCAGCGCTGGGAGGATTTCAGCCGCGAGTCCGCGGAAGCAACGCGGACGTCGCAGGTCGAGCAGGCGCGCATCGAGCAGTTCGAAGCCGGGCTGCAGCGCCTTCGCGCGCAGCGCGAGCGCCTCGCGGGGGAGCGTGCGCAGCTCGAAGGCAGCGTGGCCGGCGCGAAGCCGGAGGAATTCGCGGCAGCCGAGACGAAGGCGCGGGAGCGCGGCCAGGAGGCCCAGAAGGCGCTCGATGAGGCGCTCGCTGCGCTCCTCGCGCTCCGGGCCGAGGAGCGCGAGCGGGCCGCCGCCCTGGATGGCGCGAAGGCGGCGCTCCAGGCCTCGCGCGGCGAACTGCTGACGGTGGAGGCGATCCAGAAGGCCGCGCTCGGCCGCGGACAGTCCGGAACGGAGTCCTGGCTCGCGAAGCAGCGGCTGGAGTCGAAGCCGCGCCTCGCGCAGCAACTGGAGGTGTCGAAGGGCTGGGAGTGCGCCGTGGAGACTGCGCTCGGCAGCTATCTCGAGGCGGTCTGCGTGGACGACACCGCTTCGCTCGCGGAGGCGCTCGACGGGGTCGACACCGGGCAGCTCATCGTGGCAGATGCCGGCCATGCCGGCCCGACCAGTGGCGACGGGCAATCCCTGCTCGCGCAGGTCAAGGGTCCTGCGGTCGTCGCCGAGTTGCTCGCTGGCATCATCGCCGTGGACTCGCTGGCGGAAGCCCTTGCGCGGCGCGCGAGCCTTGCACCCGGGCAGAGCGTGATCACGCGCCGCGGAGTCTGGCTCGGCCGCGGCTGGATTCGCGTCGCGCGCAGCGAAGCCGGCCACGCAGGCGTCATCGCCCGCGAGCAGCAGCTGCGCGCCCTCGGGGACGAGGCGGCGGAGAAGGAAAAGCAGGCCCTTGCGCTCGAGTCCGGGCTCGCCGATGTCCGCAGCCGGCTCTCCGACCTCGAGAGGCGGCGGGATGAATTGCACGCCCAGGTGAACCGGCTGCACCACGACCTCGTCAACGTCAGGGGCGCGCACGAGGCAATCCGGTCCAGGACGCAGCAGGTGGCCGAGCGCGTTGCGCGCATCGCCGTCGAGGCGGCACAGGTCGACTCCGACCTCGGCCGCGATGAGGGCGAGGCGGCCTCTTCGCGGGCCCGCCTGGAGGCTGCGCTGGAAGTTTCGCGCGCGTTGGCGGAGCGCGGCGCCGCGCTCGAGGGCCAGCGCGAGTCGCTCAGGGCAGCGCTCGCCGCGGCGCGGGCATCGCATGAGCGGGAGTCGCAGGCGGCGCGCGAGGTCGCGATCCGCGTCGAGTCGCAGCGTTCGACGCTGGTGTCGCTCCGGACGAGCCTCGACCGGGCCAACGAGCTCACGCGGCAGCTCGACGCGCGCCGGCAGGATCTCGAGCGCCAGCTGGCGGAGGGGGAGGCGCCCCTCGCCGACCTGGAGAAGCAACTGCAGGCCTTCCTCGAGCAGCGGCTGGCCGTCGAGCGCGAGCTCGGGGACGCGCGCCGGGCGGTCGAGGGGGCCGAAGCTCGAGTGCGCGAAGAGGACAGCGTGAGGCAGAAGGCGGAGGCGGTCGCGGAGTCGGCGCGTGCCGCGCTCGCCGAGATCAGCCTCGGCATGCAGGAGACGCGCGTGCGACGCGAGTCCCTCGTCGAGCAGTTCGCCGCGACGCAGTTCGACCTCGGGCAGGTGACGGCGGCGCTTCCCGAAGACGCCACCGTGCTGGCCTGGGACCAGGCGCTCGCCGAGGTAGAGGAGCGGATTGAACGCCTCGGCGCGGTGAACCTCGCTTCCATCGACGAGCTCAAGGAGCAGATGGAGCGGAAGGAGTACCTCGACCGCCAGTTCGCGGACCTCTCGGATGCCCTCAACACGCTCGAACAGGCTATCCGCAAGATCGACCGGGAGACGCGCGCGCGCTTCCAGGACACTTTCGACCGCATCAATGCCGGGCTGAAGGACAAGTTTCCCCGCCTCTTCGGTGGTGGCGCCGCCTACCTCGAACTGGTCGGCGACGACGTCCTGAGCGCCGGGGTTGCCGTCATGGCGCGCCCGCCGGGCAAGCGCAACAGCACGATCCACCAGCTCTCCGGCGGAGAGAAGGCGCTCACGGCCGTGGCCCTTGTCTTCTCCATCTTCGAGCTGAACCCGGCGCCGTTCTGCCTGCTGGACGAGGTGGACGCCCCGCTCGACGAACACAACGTCGGAAGGTTCTGCGACATCGTCCGCGACATGTCGGAGCGCGTGCAGTTCGTCTTCATCACGCACAACAAGAACACCATGGAGCTCGCGAGCCACCTGATCGGCGTGACCATGGGAGAGCCGGGCGTTTCGCGCCTCGTCGCAGTCGACGTCGACGAGGCCGTCCGGATGGCGGCGGTCGGCTAGGAGGAAGAGCGGCCGTGGCAGGACTGCGCTGGATTCTGCTCGGGGCCGGAATCGCGCTCATCCTGGGACTGTGGTGGTGGGAGACGCGCAAGGCCCGCATCGAGGTCGCTACCGCGACGCCGGACGCCGGCGAAGGGCATTCCTCCACGGAGGCCCTGCTGCAGCCGGAGGATGAGGCGAGCGAAGCGGAGTCGGACGGTCGTGAACCCGCGTACGCCGTGCAATCCGACCGCTGGCGGCTGCCCCGGCGTCCACCGCTCATCGAGATTCCTGACGACCTCGAGGTCGACGTGTCCGGAATCGTCGGCATCGACCGCAGGCACGCTGCCCAGCCGGATTTCTCGCTTGAACCCGAAGCGGCCGTCGAGGAGCCGGACGTCGCCGCGGCGAACGAGGAACCCCGGTTCGAAGCCGGCGAGGCGGACGAGTATCACAGGGCGCCCTGGGTCAGCACGCAGCCGCTCGAGCGCGATGAAGTCGCCCCCCGCCGCGATGTCGAGGCGTACGAGGCTCCATCAGCGGATCCGATCGAGCGGCGCACGGCCGAGGCGTCCCGCCAGCGAATCGTGGCGCTCCGGCTGGTTGCGTCGGGGGATTTCTGGAGCGGGGCGGCGCTTCGCGAGGCGCTGGAGGCGGAGGGCCTGAGCTTCGGCCCGTACTCGATCTTCCATCGCGAGCGCGAGGACGGGAAGTCGTTGTGCTATGTCGCGAGCATGATGGAGCCCGGCTCGTTCGACATCGACCAGATGGACGAATGCACTTACCCAGGCGTTTCGCTGTTCGGCGTCGTGCCGGGGCCGCTGGACGGTCCGGCCACCTTCGACCTCGTGCTGTCGGTCGGGCGCGGGCTGGCAGAGCGCCTCAAGGGCCAGCTCCAGGACGAGCAGGGCAGCACCCTGACGGCGCAACGGATCCTGAACCTGCGGGAGGAACTCGTCCACTTCGAGCATCGCAATCGGCGTTTGCGGCGGCCGTGACCGGCAGATCGGCGCCCGCCGCGGTGCGGCAGCGAGTTGCGGAGCTTCGAGCCGAGATCGACCGGCACGACTACCGTTACCACGTGCTGGACGACCCGGAAATCCCGGACTCGGCGTACGACCGGCTCATGGTGGAGCTGCGCGAGCTCGAGCAGCGGTACCCGGAACTGGTCGTCCCGGAGTCTCCCACCCAGCGCGTCGGCGGCGCGCCGGTCACGGCCTTCGGCCAGGTGCGGCATCGCGTGCCGATGCTCTCGCTGGACAATGCGTTCGAGCGCGAGGACGTGGAGGCATTCGACCGCCGCACCCGGGAGAAGCTCGAGATCGAAGGTGAAGTGAGCTACGCCTGCGAGCCCAAGCTCGACGGCCTCGCCGTGAGCCTCACCTATCGTCGCGGGGCCCTTGAAGTGGCGGCGACCCGGGGCGACGGTGCGGTCGGCGAAGACGTCACCCACAACATCCGCACCATCAAGTCCGTCCCATTGCGGCTGACCGGCGGGGGCCATCCCGAACTGATCGAAGTCCGCGGCGAAGTTTTCATCTCGCTCCCCGCGTTCCGGGAAATGAACCGCGTGGCGGAAGAAAAAGGCGAGAAGGTCTTCGTGAACCCGCGCAATGCCGCCGCCGGGAGCCTTCGGCAGCTCGATCCGCGCCTCGCGGCATCCAGGCCGCTCGAAATCTTCTTCTATGGCATCGGACTCGTCGAAGGCTACCGGATGCCAGGCCGGCACAGCGCGATCCTCAAGGTGCTGCGCGGCTGGGGACTGCGCACTTCGCCAGATTCGAGCGTCGCGGTCGGCGTGCGCGGGATCCTCGACTACTACGAAGCGATGGCGAAGAAGCGGGCGAGGCTGCGCTACCAGATAGACGGCGTCGTGTACAAGGTGGATTCGATCGACCAGCAGCGCGAGCTCGGGTTCGTCGCCCGCGCCCCGCGCTGGGCCATCGCCCACAAGTTCCCGGCGGAAGAAGCCATGACGCGCGTGCGCGCCATCGAGTGGCAGGTGGGCCGCACGGGGGCGTTGACGCCGGTCGCGCGTCTCGACCCGGTCTTCGTCGGTGGCGCGACCGTCGCGAACGCGACGCTGCACAACATCGACGAGTTGCAGCGCAAGGACGTACGGGTCGGCGACGCCGTGGTCCTGCGCCGTGCCGGCGACGTGATCCCCGAAGTCGTGCGGGCGATCCCTGAGCAGCGACCTCCGGGCACCGAACCCGTGGTCCTGCCGGGGCAGTGCCCCGTCTGCGGGTCCGAGGTCGAGCGCGAGGAGGGGGAATCGATCGCGCGCTGCACCGGCGCACTCGTGTGCGCCGCGCAACTCAAGGAATCCCTGCGGCACTTTGCTTCACGCCGGGCCCTGGACGTCGAGGGCCTGGGCGAGAAACTAATGGACCAGCTGGTGGATCTCGGCCTCGTCAAGGATGCCGCCGACTTGTACAGGCTGGACGCCGCGAAGCTGTCGGGACTCGAGCGCATGGGCGAGAAGTCGGCTGCCAAGCTCGAGGCCGCGTTGGAGCGCAGCAAGACGACCACGCTTGCCCGGTTCCTCTTTGCTCTCGGCATCCGGGACGTGGGGGAGGCGACCGCGGAAGCGATTGCCCGCCACTTCCGCACGCTGGAGGCGTTGCGTGCCGCGACCGTCGAGCAGATCGACGAAGTTCCGGACGTCGGGCCGGTGACGGCCGCACACGTGCATGCCTTCCTGGCGGAGCCCAGGAATGCCGAGGTCATCGACTCGCTCATCCAGCTCGGCGTCAAGTGGCCGGAGGTCCCCGCGGCGGGTGGGGGCAGCAAGGAACTCGCCGGCAAGACCTTCGTGCTCACGGGCAAGCTGTCCGCCATGTCGCGCGACGAAGCGGGCGATCTCATCCGCAGCCACGGCGGCAACGTGTCGGGCAGCGTCTCCAGGAAGACGGATTACGTGGTGGCCGGCGAGGATGCCGGCTCGAAGCTGAAGAAGGCGAACGAACTTGGCGTGACGGTACTGGACGAGGCGGCGTTCCTGGCCATGATTGGCCGCACCGGCTGATCAGACTTCTCGAAGCCTTCCCTTTTCGGTGCCCTCGGCCGAGTCCGCATCCGCAACCATCTGGACGATGACGCCGGCGCGCACCGTGTTCGGCGTGCCGACGGGCTTCTCGTGCTCGCTCACCCAGCCCTCGATGTCCTCGAGGAATGCCGCGCCCCGCTGGCGTAGCAGGCGGCGGAACAGCGGCAACGCGGCGCGATCCAGCGCAACTGCCACCACGGAGTCGTCATAGTGCCGCGCGTCCGGCGCTGCGCCCAGGTTGTGCTCAAGTGTCGTGAATACGTCGCGCGCGGTAGCACCCAGATGTTCGATATCTGCGGGCTCGGCGCCTCCGGCGGGGTAGCGGCGCGAGATCGCGCGAATGCGGCTGTCCTCCTGGACTTCGGCGGCTCCGACCTCCATTAACTCCTCGAGGATGATGCGCGGGTAGATGTCCCCGCCGAAATCTCGCGCGAGTGCAACGAAGGAAGGTGCCGGTCCGTCGAAAGGCAGGATTCGGGGGCGGCCCTCCTCGTCGGTGTAGCCAGGGTCCTCGAACCATCCCCGCAGGACCCGCGCCAGCCGGTTGCGCCGGTAGGCGCTTTCGTCCCCATCGCCAGGGTCCGTCGCGTTCTCGGAGTTAACAATATCGCTGACCACGTGACGGTGTAGGCCAGTAATTGCAGAAACGCGCGAGAAACTCACGGGTTTGCCCTGCTCTTGGAGGATATCCCCCGCTGCCCGAACAAAGGCAATATTGGCCATGCGGGTGAAGTCGTGGGACGACAACCCGTGGCGAAGCATGATCCGGGCGAGGGGGCGGAGGAGGCGAGCGCAGGCGTCGGAAATCTCAGCCATGAGACTCAATTGCTAACGCCATCTTGCACTTTTTGGGCGCACAACGCGGCATCCGACTAAAGAACTCTACGTGCTTCATGGTCCCACAACGGAAGAAACACAAATGACGATTTCTGGCACGCACACAACTGATTCTAACGTGAATGCAACTGTTCCAGACGAAGCCCTAGGCATTTCTAGATCAGCACGAATTCTATTGCGCAGGGTGTTCCGCATTTTGCGCGGTTGTGGCATCTCCGAAGCAGAGTTGCGGAGTATGGCGAAGGCGGCCGTCGATGAAATTGAGAAGATTCCAGAATCGCAACCGAGCCGCGTTACCGTGCGGCAGGCTATGTTGTGTTGCGACGTTGTGCTTGACTGGCGACGCAATCCCAAGTTTCTAGACGTACATGGAGCTCC
>DASSUY010000159.1:0-8687 GCA_035706525.1 Steroidobacteraceae bacterium | reverse complement strand
GGCACCGGCAAGCCGGGTGACGCGCTCGTCGAGGTCGAAGTCGTTCCGGACCCGCGCTTCACGCGAAACGGCGACGACCTCCTGTACGAGGCGCCCATCTCGCTGACCGAAGCCGTCGAAGGGGGCCGCATCCGCATTCCGACGCCGACGGAGGACGTGACGCTGACCGTGCCGCCGGATTCCAGCAGCGGCACGACGCTGCGGCTCAAGGGCAAGGGTGCCCCGAAGCGCGGCGGCGGCCGCGGCGACCTGCGCGTGAAGCTCCGCATCGTGCTGCCGAAACCCGCCGACCCGGCCCTCAAGGCCTTCGTCGCGGACTGGGAGGCCGGCAAGGCGTTCAATCCGCGCGAGGAAGCGGCGCCATGACGACCATCGACCTCGAAGTCTTCCTGCGCGATTCCGGCATCGAGCTCAGGCTCCTCGAGCGCTGGGTCGAACGCTCGTGGATCGTGCCCGCACAGTCCTCCCCCGGCCTTGCGCTCTCGGAAGCGGACGCCGCGCGCTGCCTGCTGATCCGGGACCTTCAGGCCGACTTCGGCGTGAACGACGAGGGCGTGGACGTCGTGCTGCACCTCATGGACCAGCTGCACGGCCTGCGCCGCGCCCTGCTCGCGCTGCGCGAGCGGCCGGGCGACTGAGCCGCCGGCCCTGCCCGCATGCCGCTGTCCTGGAACGAAATCCGCGCGCGTGGCACGCAAGGTCGGCAGCAATTCACGAACACCCCGACGATGGGTACGTAGCGACCTCCATCTTTTCGAAATCTGGATAAGGAGACACCGCAGATGGGTGACCCCAGTTCATTCGAGAAACTGCGTGAGGAAGTGCGCAAATTCGCCAGTGAACGGAATTGGGAGCAATTCCATTCGCCAAAGAACCTGTCCATGGCACTGTGCGTCGAGGCTGCCGAGCTTCTCGAGCTGTTCCAGTGGAAGACGGAATCTGATTCGCAATCGCTGAGCAACTCGGATCTGGAGCGTGCGCGCGAGGAGCTCGCCGACGTGCTCCTGTACCTGATCTCGCTCGCGGACAGGCTCGGCATCGATCTTGCGGTTGCGGCAAAGGACAAACTGCGGATCAATGCCGGCAAATATCCAATTACCAAGAGCTTCGGCAGCAGCAGAAAATACACTGACCTCTGATTACGCGGATGATCATCTACGAGAACGACAAGTCGGGCTTTCTCCGGGACACATTCACGTCCGACATCGAGGACGTCGTGCGCACTCAGTACCACGAGCGGACTGGGCGTCGCGTGGGCTCAGGTGAATTCCGGTCGTGGCGGGACTCGCTCGTCGCGATCGGCAAGGTCGTGAATGACGGATCGATTCCGGATGACTGCCGAGTCGGCATCGAATACCAGATTCCGCAGACCGCGAAGCGCATCGACTTCCTGATAGCTGGCCAGAACCCGGATCGCCGCGACCAGCTGTTGATCGTCGAACTGAAGCAGTGGGAACGCGCCGTAAAGACTGACCGGGACGGTGTCGTGCGGGTGCCCTACGGCGCACGCGACCAGGACGCCGCGCATCCGTCCTATCAGGCCTGGTCGTATGCCAGCCTGCTGCGCAACTTCAATTGCGCCGTATACGACGGAGGTATCGAGCTATCACCTTGCGCATATCTGCACAACTGCGCAGATCCGGCGGATCTGAATGACTCTTTCTACGTCGACTACCTGACGAAGGCGCCCGTGTTTCACAGGGGCAGCGGCGAAAGGGATCGTCTGCGCGATTTCATGCGAACCAAGCTGGCGCAGGGCGACCGCGCGGGCATCCTGCGGAAGATCGACACGGCGGAAACACGACCTTCCAAGGGTCTCATCGAAGCTTTGAGCGGCATGCTGGCCGGCAACGCCGAGTTCGTGCTGGTCGACGACCAGAAGCTCGTCTACGAGTCGGCTTTGCATGCCGCCCGACGAGCAACGAGAGCGCAAAAGAGGATCGTCATAGTCAAGGGCGGGCCGGGCACCGGGAAATCCGTCGTTGCCATCAACCTGCTGGTCGCACTGACGGGCCAGAACCAGATCGTCCGCTACATTACGAAGAATCGAGCTCCGAGGCAGGTGTTCGAAAGCCGCCTGACGGGCAGTCGGCGCCGCAGTGAGATTTCACTGCTGTTTGGCGGTTCAGGGGAATTCATCAATTCGAAGCCTTGCGCATTCGACACTTTGATCGTGGACGAAGCCCATCGGCTGAACGAAAGATCAGGTCTTTACGGAAATCTTGGCGAGAACCAGATCAAGGAGATCGTGGCCGCCGCCAAGTGCGTGATCTTCTTCATCGACGAGGACCAACGCGTCACGTGGAAAGACATCGGTTCGAGGGAAGCGATTGAGTCCCACGTGCCGAACCGCGCAACGGTCGTGACGGAATCCCTGGAGTCCCAGTTCCGCTGCAATGGGTCCGATGGATATTTGGCGTGGCTCGATGATGTTCTGCAGATCCGCACAACCGCCAACCGGACATTCGACACGAGCCAATTCGACTTCCGGGTTTTCGATTCACCGGAAAAGCTTCGGCAGGAAATTGCGAGATTGAACGAGCCGGCAAACAAGGCCCGGATGGTCGCTGGCTATTGCTGGGACTGGAAGAGCAAGCGGGATTCGCGCGCGATCGACGTTGCGATACCGGAGTACGACTTCGGCATGCAGTGGAACCTGGCAAGCGACGAAGGCCGATGGATCATCTCGCCCGATTCCGTGCATCAAATTGGCTGCATCCACACGTGCCAAGGGCTCGAGGTCGACTACGTCGGTGTGATCATCGGTCCAGACCTGACGGTCCGGGAAGGCCAAGTCCTGACGCATCCCAAGGCGCGCTCGAGTCAGGACCAGTCGCTGAAGGGTTATCGCAAGCTGCTAGCGCTTGATCCATCCTCGGCCAACGCGAAAGCGGACCTGCTCATCAAGAATACCTATCGAACGCTCATGACCCGTGGCATGAGGGGGTGCTTCGTCTACTGCACCGACCGGCCCACGGCGGACTACTTCAAGGAGCGAGTCGCCCGGCCGCCCGGTTTGTGGGGTTAGTCGAGAACGCGTTCACTCGGAATCGACTCCTCAATCGTGGCGCTGTTGCCCGCACAAGTGTTCTTCTGCTCCCTTTCCCTCGGCTGCAGCCGACCGACAAAGTTGACGATAATCGACATTCCATGTAAAAAGCCCCTTCGGCCCTAAAAGTCGCCTTTAATCGACTTTCAGTGCCATAAGGAGTCCGCGACCCATGAAGTCGGTCAAAGCCAACTTGTCCAGCAAGGCCCGCAAGCACGCCCGGCGCGGCAGCGATGCCGACCTGCTGGCGCTCGCCGGCACGGTGCGCGCCGCCCGCACGGCCGCACATCTCACCCAGGCGCAACTGGCGCTGGTTTCCGGCGTCGGCCGGGATACGGTCATTGCGCTCGAGAACGCCCGGCCGGGCGTATCGCTCGGCTCCGCGCTGCGCGTGATGAAGGGTCTTGGCCTCACGATGACGCCGGCCGCGGCGAAGCGCTGATGCTCTCGGTTGTCCACGCGCGCGGAATCGTCGGCTCGCTCCGCCAGGCAGGGCAGGTCCTGGAGTTCACCTATGCGGCGCCGTGGCTCGCCCGCGAAGGGGCCTTCCCGCTGTCCCCTCGCCTGCCGCTCCGCGAAGAGCCGTGGCAGGGCGATGAAGTCCTGTTCTTCTTCTCGAACCTGCTGCCGGAAGGCCCGGTGCTGGATGCGCTGCTGCAATTGCGGCGCCTGCCGCACGGCAACGTGTATCGGCAGCTGGAGGCATTCGGCCGGGAGTGCGCGGGCGCATTCGCCATTGTCCCTGAGGAAGAAGCCGCCGAACGGCTGCCGGAGGGGACTTACCTTGAATATTCGCGCGAGCAGCTCACCGAAGACCTGCAACGGCTTCGCGAGAATATTCCCCTGCTCGGCAGCCACGCCGAACTGCGCCTGTCGCTGGCCGGCGCGCAGAACAAGATTCCGGTGCGCTACGCGGATGGCCGCTTGTGGCTTCCTGCGGACGGAGCGCCGTCCACGCACATCCTGAAGCCCGCATTGCAGCCGGAGCGGCCGTTTCCCGATTCGGTCGCGAACGAAGCCTTCTGCATGAGGCTCGCCGGCGAACTCGGGTTGTCGGTGCCTGAAGTCGTCGTCCTGCGCGACCCGGAACCCTTGCTGCTGATCGAGCGCTACGACCGCCAGACCTCGGGCGGCCGGATCGAGCGCATGCATCAGCTCGACATGTGCCAACTGGCCGGCGTGTTGCCCTCGCAGAAGTACGAATCCGACGGCGGGCCGGGTTTTCGTGGGTGTTTCGAGCTGGTAGATGCCTGGAGCGTCGCACCTGCGGCGGATCGCCTGCAGCTGGTCGACTGGACCCTCCTCAATTACCTGCTCGGCAACGCCGACGCCCATGCCAAGAACCTGTCGATGCTCTACAGTCCCGATGGACGGTTGCGCCTGGCGCCGGCCTACGACCTGCTGGCAACCGGCTACTGGGACCAGCTCTCGGACAAGATGGCCATGCAGATCGGCGGCGAGCGGCGGCCGAATTTTGTCCATGCGCGCCACTGGCAGCGATTCTGCGACGAGATCGGGCTGAATGTCGCGCAGATGCGGCGGCGGGCTCTCGACCTCGGCGCGCGCGCGCGGGCAACGAGCGATGAGATCGTGACCCTGCTCGATGTGCCGTCACCGCTCGCCAGGCATCTGGTGAATGCGCTGGACCAGGGCAGCCGGCGCATCGAGCAACGGCTCGGGGCCCCCGAATGAATCAATGCTTTTTCAGTACGATAGTATCGAGCGACTCGCGCTATCGCGCTCAATCCATGCCAGCCGAGAATTCATGACCGAGGACCAAGATCACGCGCCGTCCGCCCCAGACCGCGACGTCATGGAATACGACGTCGTCGTCGTCGGCGCAGGCCCGGCGGGTCTCGCCGCCGCGATCCGCTACAAGGAACTCCAGCCGGACAAGACCGTCTGCCTGCTCGAGAAGGCCTCCGCGATCGGCGCCCACCTGATTTCCGGCTGCGCGCTCGAGACCGGGCCGCTGGATGCGCTGCTCCCCGGTTGGCGCGAGACCCCGCCCGACATCTGCGTGCCCGCGACGCGCGACGAGTTCCTGTTCCTCACGAAGTCCCGCGCGACGCGGCTGCCGACGCCGCCGCAGATGAACAACCACGGCAACCTCATCGTCTCGCTCGGCCAGCTCGCGCCCATCCTCGCGGCGCGCGCCGAGGCGCTCGGCGTCGACGTCTTTCCCGGGTTCGCCGCCTCGGAGCCGCTCGTGGAGGACGGCCGCGTCGCGGGTGTCCGGCTCGGCGACATGGGCCTCGACCGGGAGCGGAAGCCCGGGCCGAACTACACGCCCGGAGCGGACATCCGCGCCGGCACGACCATCCTCGCGGAAGGCTGCCGGGGCAGCGTCACCAAGCAGCTGATCAAGCGCCTCGGCCTCGCCGAAGGCCGGCAGCCGCAGACGTATGCGCTCGGCATCAAGGAGCTCTGGCAGCTGCCGCCGGGCCGCGTGGAGCCCGGCCTCATTCAGCATTCGGTCGGCTGGCCGGTCGACAACAAGACTTACGGCGGTAGCCTCGTCTACCACCTCGACCGCGACCGCTGCTACGTCGGCTACGTGGCCGGCCTCGACTACCGGGACCCGCGCTTCCGGCCGTTCGAGGCCTTCCAGCAGTTCAAGCACCATCCGCGCATCCGGCCGCTGCTCGAGGGGGGCGAGCTCCTCGCCTACGGCGCGCGCGCGATCGCCTCCGGCGGCTGGCAGTCGCTTCCGCGCATGGATGCGCCGGGGCTCCTGCTCGTCGGCGACGCCGCCGGCACGCTGAACGTGCCCAAGATCAAGGGCGTGCACCAGGCCATCCGCTGCGGCGCGCTGGCCGCCCAGCATCTCGCCGAGACGGGCGGGACGGAAGGCTTCGAGGCACGCTGGCGCGACTCCGAGGGTGGCCGGGAGCTGAAGCGCGTGCGGAACTTCAAGCCCGGCTTCCACGGCGGGCTCTGGCGGGGCCTCGTGAACGCCGCCTGGGAAACCGTGACGGCCGGGCATTCCCCGTGGACGCTCCGCAACCGCGAGAACCACCTCGAGCTCATGCGCCTCGAGGCGGCGCCGGTCGTCGACCGCGGCTGGGGCCCGCGCGAGCTGCCGCCGCGCGACCGGCTCGCCGCGGTCTTCCATGCCGGCAACGTGCACGACGAGCAGCAGCCCGTGCACCTCATCGTCCACGACACGAACGTCTGCGCGACCCGCTGCGTCGTCGAGTTCGGCAATCCCTGCCAGTATTTCTGCCCCGCGGGCGTCTACGAGATGGTGGACGACGGCGCGGGCGGCAAGCGGCTGCAGATCAACGCCGCGAACTGCGTGCACTGCAAGGCCTGCGACATCAAGGATCCCTACGGCATCATCACCTGGACGACGCCGGAGGGCGGCTCGGGCCCGAACTACCAGGGGCTGTAGGTGACGGCCGAGCAGCCGGTCTGGACGCCCTCGCTGTTTCGCATCGCGGATGCGAACCTCACGCGCTTCATGGCGTTCGTCGAAGCGCGCGGCCTGCGCGTTCCGGACCATGACGCCCTGTACGACTGGTCGGTGCGGGAACCGGCCGCATTCTGGGAGGCGCTCTGGGCGTTCTGCGGCGTCATCGGCGAGCGCGGCGTGGGGCCGGCGCTCGTGGACGGCGACCGCATGCCGGGCGCGCGCTGGTTTCCCGGGTCGCGCCTCAACTTCGCCGAGAACCTGCTCGCGCCGGGGCCGGACGCGGAGCCCGCAATCGTGTTCCGCAACGAGCGGGGCGACCGGCGGGCGCTGAGCCGCGCCGAGCTGCGGTCGGAAGTCGCGCGCATCGCCGCGGGCCTCGCGCGCGACGGCGTCGGGGCCGGCGACGTCGTCGCCGGCTACCTGCCGAACCTGCCGGAGGCGGTCATCGCGATGCTCGCGGCGACGAGCCTCGGCGCCACCTGGACGTCCTGCTCGCCGGACTTCGGGGTCGCGGGCGTGCTGGACCGCTTCGGCCAGGTGAAGCCGAAGGTGGTCTTCACCGCCGACGGCTACGTGTACGCCGGCAAGGTCGTCGACTCGATTGCCCCCGTCTCTTCGGTGCTGGAGCAGCTGCCGGACGTCCGGCGCGCGGTGGTCGTGCGCTACGCGGGCGACGGGCGGCTGCCGGGCGCGACGGGCTTCGACGAGTACGGCGATCGCGGGGCGAAGCCTTCGTTCCCGCGCCAACCGTTCGACCATCCGGTGTACGTGCTCTATTCGAGCGGCACGACGGGCGTGCCCAAGTGCATCGTGCACGGGGCGGGCGGGACGCTGCTGCAGCACCTCAAGGAACACCGGCTGCACACGGACGTGAAGCCGGGCGACAAGCTATTCTTCTTCACCACCTGCGGGTGGATGATGTGGAACTGGCTCGCGAGCGGACTCGCCGCCGGCGCGACCATCGTCCTCTACGACGGCTCGCCGTTGCACCCGGGGTCCGGCGTGCTCTGGCAGATGGCAGCCGACGAGGGCGTCACGATCTTCGGCACGAGCCCGCGTTACCTCGCCGCGCTCGAGAAGGCCGGCTACCGGCCGCGCGACCGCCACGGCCTCGCGGTCCTCCGGACGATGCTGTCGACGGGGTCGCCGCTCGGCCCGGAACAATTCGACTTCGTGGCCGACGCGGTCGGGCCGGACGTGCAGCTCGCCTCGATCTCGGGCGGCACGGACATCGTCTCCTGTTTCGCGCTCGGCAATCCCCTCCTCCCCGTGTATCGCGGCGAGCTGCAATGCCGCGGGCTCGGCATGAAGGTCGAGGTCCTGGGCGACGACGGCCGGCCCGTCGTCGGCCGCAAGGGCGAGCTCGTCTGCGCGGCGCCGTTCCCCTCGATGCCCGTCGGCTTCTGGGGCGACCCGGACGGCGCGCGCTACCGAGCCGCCTATTTCGAGCGCTTCCCGGGAGTCTGGCACCACGGCGACTACGCGATGCTCACGGAGCGCGGCGGCCTCGTGATCCTCGGGCGATCCGATGCCGTCCTGAACCCGGGCGGCGTCCGGATCGGCACGGCGGAGATCTACAGGCAGGTCGAGCAGCTGCCCGAGGTCCTCGAGAGCGTCGTCGTCGGCCAGGAAAGAGGCCATGACGTGCGAGTCGTGCTGTTCGTGCGGCTGCGGGACGGCGTCGTGCTGGACGAGGCGCTCGCCGAGCGGATCCGCCGGCAGATCCGCACGCACGCCTCGCCGCGCCACGTGCCGGCGAAGATCCTGCAGGTGCCCGAGGTGCCGCGCACGATCAGCGGCAAGGTCGTGGAGCTCGCCGTGCGCGAGGCGATCCACGGCCGGCCGGTCCGGAACACGGACGCGCTCGCGAAGCCGGCGGCGCTCGAGCACTTCCGCAACCGGCCGGAGCTCGCCGACTGAACCGCGGCGCCCCAGCACCGCCGCTCACCGCGCGCGTCGAGGCCTCGCTCGCCGCGCACGGGTACGTCCCCGACGCGGCGCAGCGCGCCGCGCTGGCTCGGCTCGAGGACCTCCGTCGGCGCCTCCTCGCGCGCGGGTCCCTGCTTTCGCGCGGCCTCGACCTCCTGCCGAGTCGGCGCGCGCCGCTGCGCGGGCTGTACCTCTGGGGCGGCGTGGGGCGCGGCAAGACGATGCTCATGGATCTCTTCCACGAGAGCCTGCCCTTCGCCGAGCGCGAGCGCCGGCACTTCCACCGCTTCATGC
>DASSUY010000158.1:0-6933 GCA_035706525.1 Steroidobacteraceae bacterium | reverse complement strand
GCGGCGGACGATAGCGGGGCCGGACGGCCCCGGGGCGAGTATGGCAGGAAATGACGCTTCTTCGTCCATCCTGCCATGCACCATCGGGCCACGATGGGGCATCCAGTGTGTGCGCGCACGATCGCGCGCGTCCTTTGGAGGAGCCTCGCCATGCACCGACGTCATTTCCTCGGATCCACGATCGCGGCCTCGATCGCCCTCTTCGGCAGCGGCGCGCAGGCCGCGCCCGCCGCGGCCGAGCCCGCGGCGCCGTTGCCAAAGCGCAGGCGCGTGCGGGTCGCCTTCATGCTCGGCGACCACGCGAACGTCATCGACACCTGCGGCCCCTGGGAGGTGTTCCAGGACGCGGAGAGCGAAGACGGAGCCTTCGAGCTCTGCACGGTGGCGCCGGAAGAAGGCCCGCTGGAAATGACCGGGGGCCTCAAGGTCCTGCCGACCTACTCGATCCGGAATGCGCCGCAGCCGCACGTGATCGTGGTGCCCGCGCAGAAGTCGACGGCCGAGTCCCGCGCCTGGCTCGCGCAGGCTAGCGCCGGGACCGACGTGACGATGTCGGTCTGCACCGGCGCCTTCCAGCTCGCGCGGGCGGGACTGCTGAAGGGCGTCGCCGCGACGACGCACCACCAGTTCTTCGACAGCTTCTCGAAGGAGTTCCCCGAGATCGAGCTGCGGCGGGGGCTGCGCTACGTGGACAGCGGGCGGATCGCGACGGCCGGGGGACTCACCTCCGGCATCGATCTCGCGCTGCACATCGTGTCGCGCTACTTCGGGGTCGAGGCGGCGCAGGCGACGGCGCAGTACATGGAGTACACGAGCGAGGCCTGGCGCGCCTAAAAGGGGGCAGGCACCTTTAAAAGTGCCTGCCACCTTTAAAGGTGACCGTCCCCTTTAGATGACGGCGGTCGCCTCAATCTCGACCTTCGCCCGCGGCTCGAGCAGGCCCGCGACCACGACCACGGACATCGCCGGGAAGTTGCGGCCCATCAGCTCGCGCCAGGCGGCGCCGACCTCGGCGAGCCCGTCGTTGTATTCGTCCCGGCTCGTCACGTACCAGGTCATCCGCACGACGTGCTCCGGCTTCGCGCCGGCGCAGGCGAGCACCGCGACGACGTTCGCGAGCGCCTGCCGCACCTGCGCGGCGAAGTCGTCGCTGGCAAAGCGCTGCTCGGCGTCCCAGCCGATCTGGCCGGCGACGAAGACGAGCCGGCCTTCGGCCGCGATGCCGTTCGCGTAGCCGCGGGCGCGCGTCCAGCCGGGCGGATGCAGGATCTCGCGGCTCATTTCGCGAGCTCCCGCGCGATGACGAGCTTCTGCACCTCGCTCGCGCCCTCGTAGATGCGAAGCGCCCGGATCTCGCGGTAGAGCCGCTCGACGACCTCGCCCTGCACCACGCCCCGGCCGCCGAACAGCTGCAGCGCACGGTCGATCACCGCCTGGGCGTTCTCCGTCGCGGTGAGCTTCGCCATCGCGGCGGCGCCGGTGAATGCGCGGCCCGTGTCGCGCAGCCAGGCCGCGCGATAGGTCAGGAGCAGCGCCGCGTCCAGCGCGGTCGCCATGTCTGCGAGCGCCGCCTGCGTCAGCTGGAAGTCCGCGAGCGGCCGGCCGAACAGTGCCCGGCGGCCCGCATGGGCCCGCGCCTCGTCCAGCGCCCGCCGCGCGAAGCCGCAGGCGGCCGCCGCGACCGAGGTGCGGAACACGTCGAGCGTCCGCATCGCGATCTTGAACCCCTCGCCTTCGGCGCCGATCAGGCGCGCCGCCGGGATGCGGCAGTCCTCGAAGGCGAGCCGCGCGAGCGGGTGCGGCGCCATGGCGTCGATGCGCTCGGCAATCGTGAACCCGGAATCGCCGGGCTTCACGAGGAAGGCGCTGATGCCCTCCGCGGAAACGCTGCCGTCGGGCCGCCGGCTGCCGGCCGCGGTGCGCGCGAACACGACGTAGAAGTCAGCGATACCGCCGTTGCTGATCCAGGTCTTCTCGCCGTTCAGCACGTATTGCGGGCCGTCGAGGTGCGCCGTCGCCTGCATCGCGGCGACGTCCGAGCCCGCGCCCGGCTCCGAGAGCGCGAACGCCGCGATCGAGCTGCCCGCGGCGACCCGCGGCAGCCACAGCGAGCGCAGCGGCTCGCCAGCCGCGAGGGAGAGCGGCGCGCTGCCGAGGCCCTGCATCGCGAACGCGAAGTCCGCGAGCCCGTCGTGGCGAGCGAAGGTCTCGCGCAGGAGGCACAGCGACCGCGCGTCCAGCTCCGCCGATGCGCCGCCGTCGGCCGCGCGCAGGCAGTGCTTCAGGAACCCCGCCTTGCCGAGCGCCGCGACCAGAGCGCGGCAGCGCGCGTCGACCCCGGCGCGCGTCTCGGGATGTTCGCCCTTGAGGTTCGCGTCGGCCCAGGCCTCGGCCTCGGCCGCGAGGCGGCGGTGCTCGTCGCCGAAGAAGGGCCAGTGCAGTCGTTCCGCGTGGCTGTCCATCAGTCCCCCTCGAACACGGGCTTCTTCTTCGCCGCGAAGGCCTCGTAGGCGCGGCGGAAGTCGTTGCTCTTCATCAGCCAGGCCTGCGCGAGCGCCTCCGAGTCGAGCGCCTCGTCGATGCCCATGTTCCACTCGACGTGCAGCATCTTCTTCGTGAGCGCATGCGCGAGCGTCGGCCCGGCGGCGATCTCGCACGCGAGCTTCGTCGCGGTCGGCAGCAGCGCCTCGGCCGGCACGACGGCGTTGAAGAAGCCGATGCGCTCCCCTTCCGCGGCGTCGAAGGCCCGCCCCGTGTAGAGCAGCTCGGCGGCGCGGCCCTGGCCGATGACCCGCGGCAGCAGCGCGCAGGCGCCCATGTCGCAGCCCGCGAGGCCGACGCGCACGAACAGGAACGCGGCCTTCGCCGCGGGCGTCGCGTAGCGGAAGTCGGAGGCGAGCGCGATCATCGCCCCCGCCCCGGCGCAGGTCCCGTCGATCGCGGCGATGACCGGCTGCGGGCAGGCGCGCATCGCCCGGATGAGGTCGCCCGTCATCCGCGTGAAGTCGAGGAGCCCGCGCTCGTCCATGCGGGTCAGCGGCCCGATGATCTCGTGCACGTCGCCGCCGGAGCAGAAGTTGCCCCCCGCGCCGTCGATCACGACGGCGCGCACGCCGCCGCCGGCCGCGAGCGCGCGGAACAGGTCCCGGAGTTCAGCGTACGATTCGAAGGTCAGCGGGTTCTTCCGCTCGGGGCGGTTCAGCGTCAGGAAGCCGACGCGTCCCTCGACGCGCCACAGGAAGTTCCTCGCCTCGTAGGCGGAAAGGTCCGAGCCGTTCATGCGTCCCGCTCCTCGAGTGACCGGACATGCGACTTGAGCCGCGCGAGCATCGCCGCCATCGCCGCCATCTCGCGCCGCGACAGCGCGGAGAAGGCCTCGACGATCCAGCGCTCGTGCTCGGCCGCCATGGCGGCGAACGTGCGCCGGCCCGCCGCGGTCAGGCGCACGAGCCGCGCGCGCCGGTCGCCGCGGTCCGCCACGCGCTCGACGAGGCCCTCCCGCTCCAGCAGGTCGGTGATGCCGGTGACGTTGCCCCCGGTCACCATCATGCGCTTCGACAGCTCGTTCATGCGCAGCCCCCGGGGGAAGCGCTCGAGCTGGGCCATCAGGTCGAAGCGCGGCAGCGTCGTGCCGTGACGTTCCTGCAGCAGCCGGCGCGTGCGCGTCTCGACCAGGCGGTTCGTCGCCAGCATGCGCAGCCACAGGCGGATCGCGCCGTGGTCGCCGCTCCCCGCCCGCGTCTCGGCGTCGAGTGCGCGCGCGGCCGTCACATGACCTCGCCGCCCGCGAGGGCGAGGCTCTGGCCGTTCATGCTCTCGCTGCCGGGCAGGCAGAGCCAGAGCACGGCGTTCGCGACCTCCTCCGGCCGCACGAGCCGCTGCTGCGGGTTGAACGAGACGAGCGTCTCGCGTGCCTCGGCTTCGCTCCGCGCCGTCTTCTCGCTGATGCGGCGTACCGCGTCGCGGACGATGCCGGTGTCCGTGTAGCCGGGGCAGACTGCGTTGACCGTGATGCCGGTCTTCGCGACCTCGAGCGCGAGCGAGCGCGTGAAGCCGACGAGGCCGTGCTTCGCAGCGCAGTAGGCCGTGCAGTAGGCGTAGCCGCGAAGGCCCGCCGTGCTCGAGATGTTGACGATGCGGCCATGGTTCGCGGCCAGCATCGCGGGCAGCGCGGCCCGCGTGCAGTGGAAGGCGCCGTCGAGGTTGACGGACAGGAGCCGCCGCCAGAACTCCGCGTCGCTCTTCATGAGCGGGAGGCTCTTCGCGAGGCCCGCGTTGTTCACGAGGATCGAGACTTCCCCCGCCGCCGCGCGTGCCTCCGCGAAGGCGCGCTCCACCGAAGCCGGGTCCGTGACGTCCGCCGTCACGGCCTTCGCCCCGCCCGGAAGCGCCGCCGCGGTCCGCTCGATCTCGGCCGTCGTGCGGCCGAGGAGCGTTACCCGCGCGCCGGCGCCCGCGAGGCTTGCCGCGATCGCGGCGCCGATGCCGCGGCCGCCGCCCGTGACGAGCGCGTGCCGGCCGGCGAGTCCCTGGGAGTTGCTGTCCATTCAAACGGCTCCTGTCATCTGCGCCGCGCGCTCTAGGTTGCGCTCGAGCTGGCGCTGCGCCGAGCGGTACTGCGGCGGCCACCATTGCCCGGACCAGTGCTGCTCCGCCGCCGCGCGCAGCGTCCAGGCCGGGTCCGCGAGGTGCGGCCGCGCGAGCGCGCAGAGGTCGGCGCGGCCCGCGGCGACGATCGTGTTCGCGTGGTCCGCCTCGTAGATGTTGCCGACCGCGATGGTCGGGATGCCGACGACGTTCCGGACGAGGTCCGAGAAAGGCGTCTGCCACATGCGCCCGTACACGGGCTTCTGCCAGGGCACGGTCTGGCCGCTCGACAGGTCCAGGAGGTCCGCGCCCTCCGCCTTCAGCGCGCGCGCGGCCGCGAGCAGCTCATCCTCCGTGAGGCCGCCCGGCGCCCAGTCGCTCGAGGACACGCGCACCGACAGCGGCCGGTCGGGCCAGGCGGCGCGCACTGCGGCGAGGAGCTCGAGCGGGAAGCGCAGGCGCCCGGCGATGTCGCCGCCGTAGCGGTCCTGGCGCATGTTGGTGAGCGGTGAGAGGAAGCTCGCGAGCAGGTAGCCGTGCGCCATGTGCACTTCGAGCATGTCGAAGCCGGCCTCGAGGCCGTAGCGCGCGCTCGCGACGAACTGCGCGATCACCAGGTCCATGTCCGCGCGCGTCATCTCGCGAGGCGGGGGGCTGATGCCGTCGAGGTAGGGCAGCGGCGAGGGCGCCATCGTCGGCCAGTTGCCGGCCGGCAGCGGGCGGTCCTCCTCCTCCCAGCCGCGCTGGGTCGAGCCCTTGCGGCCGGAATGGCCGAGCTGCAGGCAGAGCTTCGCGCGGCTCGCGCCGTGCACGAAGCCGGCGATGCGCCGCCAGGCCTCGCGCTGCGCCTCGTTCCAGAGGCCGGTGCAGCCGGGCGAGATGCGCCCTTCCGGCGAGACGCAGGTCATCTCGGTGAACACGAGTCCCGCGCCGCCGGTCGCGCGCGCGCCGAGGTGCACGAGGTGCCAGTCGTTCGGGACGCCCTCCTCCGCCGAGTACTGCGCCATCGGCGAGACGACGATGCGGTTCTCGAGCGTCATGCCGCGCAGCTCGAACGGCAGGAACATCGGCGGCCGCGGCGGCGCCGCGCGGTGGCGCGCGGCGAGCCTCGCCTCGACGTCCGCGACGAAGCCCGGGTCGCGGAGCTTCAGGTTCGCGTGGCCGATGCGCTGGCTGCCCGTCAGCAGCGAATAGGTGAACTGCCAGGGCTCGAGCCGCGTGTAGCGGGCGACGTCCTCGAACCAGCGCATGCGGTTCCTCGCCGCGCTCTGGAGCTTCAGCGCCTCGGTCGAGCGCTCTTCCTGGTAGGCGGCGAGCGCAGCGGGCACGTCGGCGGCGCCCGCGGTTTTCGCGACGAGCGCGATGGCGTCCTCCATGGCGAGCTTCGTGCCCGAGCCGATCGAGAAATGCGCCGTGTGCGCGGCGTCGCCGATCAGGACGCGGTTGCCGTGGTGCCAGCGACGGCAGAGAACGCGCTGGAAGTTGAGCCAGGCGGAACCGCGCAGGTGCGCGGCGTTGCTCATGAGCCGGTGGCCGCCCAGGTACTTCCCGAAGAGCTCCTCGCAGAAGGCGATGGACGCCGGCGTGTCGGCGCGGTCGAGCCCGTGCGCCCGCCAGGTCTCCTCGCGCGTCTCGACAATCACGGTCGAGAGCGAGTCGCTGAACTGGTAGGCGTGCACCTGGAACCAGCCCTGCGGCGTCTCCTCGAATGCGAAGGTGAAGGCCGGGAACGGCCGGTCCGTGCCGAGCCAGATGTAGCGGCACTCGCGCGTGTCGATGTCGGGCTCGAACACCGCCTCGTGGCGCTTGCGCGTGCGGCTGTTGACGCCGTCCGCGGCGACCACGAGGTCCGCGTCCGCGAATTCCGCGTCGTCCTCGACCTCGCGCGAGAAGCGGTGCTCGACGCCGAGCTCCGCGCCCCGTTCCTGCAGGATCGCGAGCAGGCGCTTGCGGCCGATGCCGCAGAAGCCGTGGCCGCCGGTGCGCGTCATCGTCCCCCGGTAGTGGACGTCGATGTCGTCCCAATGGTGGAAGGCGCCGGTGATGGCCGCGTGCGAGGGGCCGTCCGCCGCGCGGAAGTTCTCCATGGTGCGGTCGGAGAAGACCACGCCCCAGCCGAAGGTGTCGTCGGCGCGGTTACGCTCGTAGACCTCCACCTTCGCCCGCGGCAGCGCCTTGCGGAACAGCAGTGCGGCGTAGAGGCCCGCGGGCCCGCCCCCGAGGCAGACGATGCGCTTCACGCGCTAATTACAGGCCTCAAATGTTCATGTGTCAACTATTTCGCGGGGCGCCGGGGCGGAACCGGGACCCGGGTCGCATTCCGGGCCCCGGGGCTGCGCCGCTAGC